>CALUSD010000001.1 GCA_944323295.1 uncultured Bacteroidales bacterium
CCTCCGTTGTCACATTTGTCCTGCTCCGCGGTAAACGCAAACCATGTCTCGAACTGCAGAAGTTTCGTATCCGGTTTGACGAATGTCAGCCTTTTTATGCCGTGAGCCATGCTTCCGGGAGCAGGCATCTGCTCGTACGGATTGGCCACCGGCTTCGTGGATACTTTCAAACTGTACTGGCCGCTCATCGAGCCGTGCGAGCCGGGATAGCGGAAAGTGGCCGTGGAGAGCATCATGGGCATCCACTGGTCTTTCGAGACTATGCTCGGGCTCTGCTCGAAATCGGGTCCGTTGCAGAAATTCGGCATGATTTCCATCCAGCCGTTGAAGCCGTCATTGAAAACATCGAAGACAAGTATCTGTCCGAGAGGACGGTAGCGTTGCAATATTATGCTTTTATCTGTCATGGCACCTTACTTTTTAACGATGAGAATGTCGTCGATGACAAGACGGTTGGTCGCCGGTGACTTTATGGTCTCCGCTTCGAACATCACATAGTCGCCCGGCTGCAGTACAGCATCCACGCTGTAATCTTTCATGTCCACGATATTGTGATAGCCGTCAGCGTTCGGACTCATGACATAGGCTGATGCCGGCAGGTCTATTGTCTCGAGTGTTTCGAGAGACTTGGACGCGTTTCTGTAAACCTTGACATGCAGTTTTGCAGGAGTAGACTCCGCATGGGCAGCACCCGCCTTACAGCTGATGGTCACAGACGTATTGGCCTCGATATCCGCAAACGGAGGAGTGATGATGTAGTTTTTCTGGCTCCCTCCGAGTTTCAAGGCGCCCTGCTGAGGATAGCAGGCTTTGGCGCAATGCCAGCCGTTCATGGACGGTATGATGTCATCCTTGAATTTGTATACTGCCATACCGTCAAGTTTGGACTCGCCGTTTCCGGAGAATGTAGAGGTGTACGATGCACCGATTTCGTCGTATCGTTTTCCCGTACTCGGAGCGAGAACGCCCCATTCGCCTGTCCATGGATATATGTAATCGGTAAGGTCGGCACCGGCTATGGTCACCCCGGATGCGCAGTTTATATGGTCGAACTGGATGGCATGGTCGTCGAAGCCCTGATACAGGAGCTCGCCTGCCGCTGCGGTATGGGCCGGCTCGGTAGTAGCTTTAACTGTTGCAGACCATGCAGATCTGCCGGTTTTGGCAGCCATGATCACTTCCGTTTCGGAAGTGAAATAAGCCGGAGCCACTTCATCTGCGGCATTTCTCACCCTGAAATAATAAGTAGTGGCTGGTTCCAACTGGCCGAATGCTATGTTCGTATTGGCATTGGCGTACGGTTTCGCAGGATCAGTAGGGGATCCGCTTTGACCTACCCAGTTCACTGCACAATATGCGCCGTTGATACCGGACACGCCAGAGCCTGAAACTGCATTTGCAACATAGTCATTCAAAGTATAGACGCTGTATACGACATCTGTAAATTCTGCATCCTTGGCCAGTTCCACCAAATATGTCCTCGACAGGGTGTTGACTATACCATACTGCCAGTTCAGATTCCCCGCCACATCATCCCATTCGAAAGCAAGGTGGCGAGGCGACGGATTCCGCGTCAGGACCTCTATGCTGCCCGTGGTGACAGAGCCGAACGAAGCCTTGTCGGACTCTCCGATACCCGTCACGACAGCCGCTATGGAAAGATTCTGATACGTCTTTCCGAGTTCTAATCCAGGCAGGCTGTATTCTGCGGTACCGGCATCCTCATCCTCGCTGATGAGTTCAGGCACGGCCTCGAGAGCCGTCTCTCCGTCGTAGCACTTGTACGTGCAGGTGACGGCAGGAAGGGTCATGGTGAAGTTTATCCAGCCGAGACCCGGACGGACATTGCTGATTTCAGGAGTATATGCCGACGGGTCTGAACCGTCAGGCTTAGGTACGGATACCGTGGCTACCTGCGAAAATTCGCTGACAGCGGTATTGCTTGCGCACCTCACCTTGAACTCGTATGTCACGCCTTTGTCGAAATCGGCAAGAGAGAAGGCAGTCTCCTCCAGGAGGCCGCTTTTCATGTATGCATTGGATGCCTCGACATTGTAGTGTACGATGTAGGATTCGGCACCCTCCACAGGATTCCAAGTGACTTCGATAGACTTTTCGTCATCAGAAAGAACGGCTTTGACGCCGTCAGGAGCCGGCAATATTCCCATCTCTTCCGTTTTCTGACAGGACAGAGGCAGGATGCAGACTGCCGCCAATATGATATTTATTATTCTTTTCATTTCCGATTATTGTTTATTTCAAAACATCCTTATAGAACTCATTTGCATAAATACGGTCCGTGGACGCTCTTGACAGTGAAATTCATGTTCGAATCATCCAAAACGTAGACGTAATACTCCGTCCCGGCCTTGTTCACCCTGACAGCGACATGCCCCTGCGTAGACTGGAAGCTCGCTTTCTGGGTATCGTCGAAATTCGGTACGTTCTTTTCGCTCAGATTCGTCAGGAAGATGTCGCATTCCGGATTGGCAGCCAGGACATCGTCGACGGTAGCGGGATTCGGCTGCACGTCCCTCCAGACATTAGACACCCAGACAGTAGGGCTGAGAGCATTCATCAGGGCATCGCTGTTGCAGTTCTTTGTCCCGTGGTGATTGGCCTTGGCCACGTCCACCTCTCCTATCACAGCCGCTATCGCAGCCTCGCTGTCCATGTACGAATAGGTGCTCCTTCTGCCATACTGCAGGTCGCCTCCCGTATAGAAATCGAAATAGCCGAATGTCAGCCAGAATGCGCAGCTGAAACAGTTTTCGTCAGGAATCGCATCCGAGGAAGTGTAGCTCTCCGGCATCTTCATCTCCGAATTCTGCGCGACGCCGGTCCAGTAACGCCCTCCGGAAGACAGATTCTGTATCTTGAAATCCGTATGGGAAGCCTTGTCGTACTGGAGCTGTATCTGTTCGTTGGAGCCGGCATCGAAACGCTCTGCCACCGTGCCGTTCTCCTTCACGCTCCATGTCACGAAATTCATGACATTCTTATGTTTGGCTGCCGTAAGCGCGTTGGGATAGTCGAAATCAGGCCAGTTCCTGTCCATATAGTGTCTGTACGGCAGCCGGGTACCGATCTCCGCGAAAGAGGTAAGTTTGAAGGTGCCGTCCCCACCGTCCGGCAATGTGGTACGGTAGGTCCCCATGTGGTCCTCATGATAATGCGAAAGCATGGCATAGTCGATGTGACCGCGGCTCTGCCCGGAAGTGAAATGGTTGATATAGCCGACTATCACGTCCGCCGACGATGTCGAAGCATTAGGACGCGGCTCGGTCGGCATGCTGGTGCCGGCTTCGGCTTCCGTCAGCAGCGAGCCTGCCATGTCCACGAGCATGGTAGTTCCGTCAGGAAACACATAAAAAGTGCTTTCCCCTCTGCCTGTATTGATGAAATGGATGTCCAGGGAGCCTTCCGTCCAGCCCTGCAGGGTTTCCCCGACCTTCCCTACTTCCATCACGTCGTCCTCATCCTCGGGCTCGGGCATCGGCGGTCTTGTCTCGCCTCCCGGTTTCAGATCCGAGGAGCAGGAGAACATTGTTGCGGCAGCCGCCGCAACAACGAGAATTTTATCAATAGCCTTCATTCTGTACTAAATTTGGACATATTAGAACTTCGTTTGCCGGGAACGGCCAGAGGTACTGCTTGGCATTGAAGATTCCGAATGCCACCTGGACGAAGCAGTTCTTGTTCAGAATGGTGCTTTCGAGATCCACGACGCCGTCTTTATCCACTGTCGGAATCATCCCGTCCGAGAAATACCAGTTGTTTTCGTCCGCTGTCTTGAGCTTCTCGATATCGAGGCCTACCATAGGCTTGTTGAGGGCCTTGTCGGCTATTTTCCATCTGATGAGGTCGAAGAAGCGGTGGTTTTCGAATGCCAGTTCCATACGGCGCTCGATGCGGACTGCCGAACGGAATTCGTCCTGATTGTCAGTAGTCACTGCCGGATACTCCGTAGTCATCCTGTAATCCACGCCGTATGCTCTTGCACGCACCTTGTTGATGGCTTCCTTAGCTTCGTCGTCTATCTCGCCGAGTTCGCATTTGGCTTCGGCCAGCATCAGGAGCACGTCCGCATAGCGCATCACTACTATATATCCGGAATGCGTATAGTCATCGAGCCAGTCAGCGCTCAGTCCTTTTTTCAGATTCAGGCCGTTATAGGCCGCATACTGGTCGACCGTCCTGTTGTCTTTGTTGCTTATGGACTGGCCGGCGGCATTGGTCACGGTCTTGACCCACGGTCTCGGATCTATCTGGTAGCCTAAAACTGTCTCTCCCGGCTCGATGATGGTAGCCGCCAATCTCGGATCCCTGTTTTCGAAAGGATGCAGAGGGTCATACAGAAGAGATTCGTCTATAGGCTTGCCGTCGGTGCACAGATAGGCGCACAGGAGTTCGATGGAAGGGTTGGCGGTAGCATTTCCGCCCATTACCCTCGGAGTAAACGATTTGAGGCCCGGAGACACGGCACCGAGAGATTCGCTGCGCGGAATATAGAAGATAAATTCCTTGCTGGATTTGGTCTCGGGATAGAAAAGGGTCGAATAGTCGCTTTCGAGTTCGAATTCGCCTGTGCCGATACAGTTCCTGGCAGCTTCGGCACAAAGGGCCCACTCACCGTTCCACAATGCCGTACGGGCCTTGAAAGCGTATGCCATACCTCGGGTAATGCGTTTCACTCCAGAATAGGATGACGGGAGATATTGGGCAGCCGTATCGAAGTCCTTGTAAACCTGCTCCAGGACAGTGGTCTTAGGGGTCTTCCCTTTTGCGTATGCCTCATCCAATGAAATCCATTCCGTATAATAAGGCACGTCTCCGTACAGGAAAGTCAGATACGAGTAGGCCACGGCACGGAAAAAGCACGCTTCCGCACGGTACTGCTCGATCTGGGTCTGGGAAAGTTCTTCGGAGGCCTTGTTTATGCCCTCGATGATGGTATTGGCCCGGGCTACTGTCTGATAAAAGTGCTTGTAATGCCTTTCGGTATCGCCCCATGTGGAAGAAACCTCCCCTTTCAGGTAGTCATAGACATATTCGCGCTGCTGATAGTCGTCGGTCCAGCGGTCGGAGTTGTAGAGACGGTAGGCATCGAACCACCAGTAGTTTTCGCTGTAGAGTTCATTCAGAGCCATCTCCACCTCCTGTGCGTTCGAAAACCAGTTCTCGGACGATCCGTCCGTCAGCGGGTTGAGATTCAAGTCGACACAACCCGTCACGACGAAAACACCCGTAATAAATGATATTATCGATTTTTTCATTGTCTTAGAATTTAATGGATACACCGAAATTGAACGTTCTCGCTATGTAGGCATTATATGCGGCTTCCGGATCCCAGCCCTGAGGGAAACCATCTATCGAAACCGGATCAGTTACCGACACATACAGACGCAGATTGTCTATCTTGGCCTTGTTCACCCATTTCTTAGGAAAAGTGTATCCGAGAGTGATGTTCTTGATACGGAAATACGCTCCGTTTATCAGCCAGAAGTCGCTGGCTTCGTAGTTATATGAATTCGATGAGCCTGATTTCTGCTGTGAAAGTCTCGGAAAACGGGCCTGTGCATTCTGTTCGTTGGTGTTGTAGTAGCTGATATAGTTGCCGTCGAGGAAGCTCGGGAATGTGTGCCATGCTGCAGTATGGAATACCATGCCCTGGGAG
>CALUSD010000002.1 GCA_944323295.1 uncultured Bacteroidales bacterium
CGAAGAAAATTCCGAACTCAAAAGGCGCTTGGCCAAACTTCGCGAGGAAAGGGAAAAATTCATAGAGACTTCGTCGGCAGCCCGGGAGCTGTAAAAGATTCGCAGTATGGACATCAAAGTCATATCGAAGAATGTCGGACAGGCTCTGCTTGTCAGCGCGCTGTTCATGTTCCTGTCTCTGATAGTTTCTATCGTGAACGGGAAGGATTCCGCGCTCGGTCCGTTGGCCATAAGTTTCATAATCACTTTCATCGTAGGTATCTTTCCTTTCATTTTCGTCAGGAAAGCCGGAAACATATCTCTTCAGGACGGATACATGATCATCGTCTTGTCCTGGCTGCTTTCCTTTATATTCGGGATGCTGCCGTACGTCCTGTGGGGAGGGGAATTTACCTTGGTAAATGCATGGTTCGAAAGCGTTTCCGGCTATACCACGACCGGATCCACCATATTGACCGATGTGGAAAGCCTGCCGAAAAGCCTGGTTTTCTGGCGCTCGTCCACACATTTCATCGGAGGATTGGGAATCGTCGTCTTTTTGTTGTTGATCATTCCTGACGCCAGTCCTTTCCGCATGAGGCTGACCAACATAGAGCTCTCTTCGCTTTCCCGGGAAGGATACCGTTTCCGCTCCATCAAGACAGTTCATGTCATAGCATTCGTGTATGTCGGCCTTGTCCTCGTGGAAACTCTTCTCCTGAAAATAGCGGGCATGTCCTTATTCGATGCCTTGAATCATTCGTTCAGCACCGTGGCTACCGGAGGCTTCAGTACACGGAACATGTCGATAGCTTACTATGATTCTCCGCTAATCGACATCATCCTGATGGTTTTCATGCTGCTGTCCTCGATACATTTCGGCCTGCTGTTCGGGGTATTCGCTACCAGGTCCCTGAAACCGTTCAGACATCCGGTGATAAAGTTTTTCCTCGGGACTTTCGTCGTACTGTCATTGCTCGTCACCATATCCCTGAAAACGAGCGGGACATGCGATAACTGGGGCAGGGCCTTGCTCGACTCATCGTTTCAGGTGGCAAGCATGCTCACTACTACCGGTTTCGGCACGGCGGACAATGCAGCATGGCCGCTGTTTGCCAATATCATACTGCTTTATGCCGTATTTCAGTGCGGGTGCTCCGGCTCCACTACGGGCGGCGTGAAATCGGACAGGGTCTATATCGCGTTCAAAGCCATTGCCAGACAGGTGAAGCAGATTCTTCATCCTTCTTCCATCATGCAGCTGCGTGTCGGAAATCATTTCCTGAAAGACAACGAGGCCTTCTCCGCCATACTATATATCGTTTTTTATCTGTTGATACTGCTGATATCCTTCGTTTTCCTCGTATTGTGCGGTATTGATGTACCTGAAGCATTCTCAGGCTGCCTTTCATCCTTCGGCAATGCCGGACCTGCGCTGGATTCGCTCGGTACGATGGGCAACTATGCCTCCCAGCCCGGAATTGCAAAATTCGTCTTCACTCTCGACATGATTTTCGGTCGTCTCGAGATATATCCGGTGTTCATCGTCCTTTCCATGATTTTCAGGAGAGCCAAATGATGGGGAGCGCGGATTTTCTTGTTTCCGGATTTACGGATTCGTTCGCATTCGAGCCTACGGAATGCCAGAGGCGTTTTTTCCAGACATTGGCAGGTTTTATCGCAGGCGATGATTGCGACATGATGGTGGTGAACGGGTATGCAGGAACAGGGAAAACGTCGGCCGTTGCGGCAGCAGTAACATTTCTGAAAGGTTTGGGTGTAAACTGCATCCTTTTGGCTCCGACAGGCAGGGCGGCCAAGGTGCTTTCCGGCTATGCAGGAAGTCAGGCATATACGGTCCACAAGCATATTTACCGGCAAAAATCAGTCGGCGGCTCCGGATTCGGAGAATTCGTCATCGGCCCGAACAAGGACAAAGACACGGTTTATTTCGTTGACGAGGTGTCTCTCATAGGGATGGACGCAGGCTTGCAGGCAAACATCTTCGGTTCCGGCAATCTGCTTGCAGATCTTGTGGAATATGTCAGGAGGGGAGTGGACAACAAATTGGTGCTCATAGGAGACAAGGCTCAGCTGCCTCCCGTAGGACTCGATATCAGCCCTGCGCTCTCGCCGGACTATATTTCTTTTTTCGGTCCGTCCGTATTTTCGGAGCTCACGACTGTCGTGCGGCAGCACTCCGGCTCGGGCATCCTCAGGAATGCGACCATTCTCAGAAATGCAATAAGCGAAGCGGAAAATTTCGCGACCGATGATCTGACAGTCAGGTTGGACATAAAAGGGTATCCGGACATAGAACGTATCGGCGGAGCCGAACTTATAGAAACGCTCTCAGATGCATATTCCCGATATGGAGACGACGAGACGGTAATCATCTGCAGGTCGAACAGACGGGCCATAAAATACAATCTCGGCATAAGAGCCGTCGTACAGTTCAAGGAAGAACAGTTGGTGAGAGGCGACAGGCTGATGATAGTCAGAAACTGTTATCAGTTTACCGAAGGACTGAAAGATACCGACTATATTGCGAACGGTGACATAGCATGTCTCGAGAGCATCTCGAAATATGAAGAACGCTACGGCCTTCATTTCGCGAAAGCCCGCCTGTCTTTCCCGGATTACGACGACCAGGAAATCACTGCGAACGTCATTCTCGATACCCTGACTTCCGAAAGTCCGGCTTTGTCGGCAGAGCAGCAGAACATGCTGTACACCGGCGTAAATGAAGACTATTCGCACATAACATCCAAGAAAAAACGCTACGAAGCAGTGCGTGAAGACAAGTATTTCAATGCATTGCAACTCAAATACGCAAACGCCGTCACGTGCCACAAGTCTCAGGGCGGGCAGTGGAAATGCGTGTTCATAGACAACCCGTTCTGGCAGGAGGAGCTTTTGCCCGATGATTTGAAATGGTTGTACACGGCTATTACCAGAAGCACTGAAAAGGTATATTTAGTGAACTTCAAGGACGAATTCTTTATTTGACACAAACTCTGGATTTGACAGAGGGTGATTTTTGAAAATATAAACGAAACAGGAGAAACATGAAAAAAAAGAAATTATTTGCGGCGTTTATTTCTGTCTGTATGCCCCTTGCCGGGGCAATGCCGCTGTCTGCCGGAGAATTCGATGACATCCCGAGTGCCTGGAAATGGATTTCCGACCACGAGGTGATTTTTTCGTATGACCGGACATATACTGATTCCGCCGCCTTTGTTTTCGACGTGCGCACCAATACCGTGAAACATGAAGTTTCGGCGCCGGAGAAATTTTCGGATTTTCCGGTAAAGCCGGAGAATGCCGTCAATTTGACGTATTCGCCGGATTCGTCGAAAATCGCCTTTACCCGGAATAACGATATTTATGTGGTCGACATAGCGACGAAAGTGGAAAAAAGGCTTACGTATGATGGCAGCGAATTGATTCTCAACGGTTTTGCCTCATGGGTCTACTATGAAGAAATTTTCGGGCGCAGTTCGGAATACAAGGCTTTCTGGTGGTCGCCAGACAGCAGAAAGATAGGGTTTTACCGATTCGACAACACCGGAGTGCCCCTTTTCCCTATCTATTCGCCTTTCGGACAGGACGGGAAAATCCTCCGTACAAGATACCCTAAGGCCGGAGAGACCAATCCGACTGTAAAAATAGGAATCATCGACATATCCGGACTCTGTTTCTCGGATGAAACTCCGGCTCGGGAAGATGCTCCGGAAACGATATGGGCTGATTTCGAGGAGGATTCCGAACAGTATTTCGGTACTCCTTTCTGGGATCCGTCCGGCAGCAAATTCTTCATATCGCGCATGCCGAGATCGCAGCAGTCTCTCGAACTGTACGGAGTGAATGCTTCCGACGGGAGTAAAAAACTTGTTTATGAGGAATATGGCAGGACATGGACAGACTGGATATCCGGAGCGGTCTTTACCGGCAAGGGGCTGTATATGGCCCGCTGTCTCGATTCCGACTGGGCGCAGATTTATTTCCTCTCGTATGACGGCAGGGAATTCCGGCAGCTGACAGACGGAGACTACTGGAATATTTCCATTTTGAAGGTAGATGAAAAAAGAGGAAACGTATTTTTTACCTCCTG
>CALUSD010000003.1 GCA_944323295.1 uncultured Bacteroidales bacterium
TTACTCCGGAGCAGGTCAAAGTGTTGCCAGTCAGCGAAAAATTCACCGATTATGCAAAAAAAGTTTGCGATTTGATGAATAATTCCGATATTCGCGCCTCAATTGACGACAGAAACGAAACCATAGGGAAACGAATCAGGGAGAGCGAGTTGCAGAGAGTGCCTTTCCTTGTGATTGTGGGCGAGAAGGAAATGGAAGAGGGCACCGTATCTGTCAGGAGACAGGGCGGCAGGGACGAAGGCTCCATGAAGACGGAAGATTTCATGGCACTTGTCCGGAAGGAAGTTGATGAAATGTTGTCATAGATAAATTGACGCAAGGTGTTTATTATTAACTTAATTTAGGAGGATTTTTTTATCGCAGCGCCATTTAGACCATCTGCACCGAAATTTTCAGGACCGAGGCCGAACAATAACGGTCCGAAAGGTGCAGCCCGTCCGGCAGGAGGCTTCAGGCCGAAAAGGGACGAGGACGGATTGAGAATCAATGATGAAATTACTGCTCCGAAAGTGCGGCTTGTCGGCGACAATATCCCGGAGCAGGGTATATATTCTATTTCAGAAGCCTTGAAAAAGGCGGATGAGCTTGGACTTGACTTAGTGGAAATTACGGCAAAGGCAGATCCTCCTGTATGTAAAATCATCGACTATCAGAAGTATCTGTACCAGCAGAAAAAGAAGGCCAAGGAGATGAAGGCCAACTCTACCAAGGTAGTCATCAAGGAGATCAGATTCGGCCCGAATACGGACGAACATGATTTCCAGTTCAAATTGAAGCATGCGATCGGTTTCCTGCAGGAAGGCTCGAAGGTCAAGGCTTCGGTGTTCTTTAAGGGAAGATCGATACTGTATGTCGATCAGGGAGAGAAACTGCTTCTGAGGTTTGCCGTGGAGCTCGAGGAATACGGCCGCGCCGAGCAGATGCCTAAGCTCGAAGGCAAAAGAATGATGATGATGATCGCCCCTGTAAAGAAAAAATAGTCCGGACAGTCCGGTACAAATATTATTAACAGTCAAAAAGTTTAACTATGCCAAAGACAAAAACCAACTCCGGTTCAAAAAAGCGTTTTACACTTACCGGAACGGGAAAGATCAAGAGAAAGCATGCTTATAAGAGCCACATTCTCACCAAGAAGACCAAAAAGCAGAAGAGAAATCTGACTCATGTCGGGCTGATTGCACCTGCAGACACTCCAAGAGTCAAGGCTTTGCTGGGTATCTAATTACATTTATGTCAAACTTGGAATGCAGTAGAAAAGCTCCGATGACGGACACTGCCTCCATAAAACAGTTAAATTTATGCCAAGATCGGTAAATTCAGTTGCCTCAAGGGCACGCCGCAAGAAAATCCTCAAGAAAACACGCGGCTATTTTCTTTCAAGAAAGAATGTTTGGACGGTAGCGAAGAATACCTATGAGAAGGGTCTTACCTACGCTTACCGTGACCGCAAGACTAAAAAGCGCAATTTCCGTGCTCTCTGGATTCAGAGAATCAATGCTGCCGCACGTCAGTACGGTATGACCTACTCTCAGTTCATGGGTAAGATAGGAAAGCAGAACATCGGTCTGAACCGCAAAGTGCTTGCCGACCTCGCTATGAATAACCCTCAGGCATTTGAGGCTATCGTAAATTCTGTAAAATAGTTCTTTGAATGAGCTGGAAGGAATTTTACCATAACAGATGGACAAGGTTCGCCTTTTGGGCCTTGCTGTATCTGCTGTGGGTCATCTGGCTTGGAAATTACTGGTGGCTCTTCGGCCTTGCCGTTATCTTCGACATCCATATCACCAAAAAGGTGAAATGGGCGTTCTGGAAGAAAACATATAAGGAAGGGGAGAAGCACAATGTGGCTTTGGAATGGTTGGATGCCATTATCTTTGCTGTCATTGTGGTGACATTCATCAATATTTTCTTTTTCCAGGCTTTCAAGATTCCTTCATCGTCGATGGAAAGTTCCCTGATGACGGGAGACCACCTGTTCGTCAGCAAATTGACCTACGGTCCGAGAATACCGCAGACGCCGTTGACCATACCTTTTACGCACAATGTCCTGCCGAACGGCAAGGAGTCGTATTCGACTCTTATCCAGAGCAAATACCGCAGACTGAAAGGCTTCCGCGAGGTGCGCAGAGGGGATTACGTGGTTTTCGGTTTTCCCAACGGAGACACGGTGCTGACCAAGTTTCCGGCGGAAGACTATTATGCCATGTGCCGTACCATAGGACGTGAAAATGTCATATCCTATTACGGACCGGTCAAGGTGCGCCCGATGGACAAGAAAGACCATTATGTCAAAAGATGCGTTGCCGTGCATGGAGATACGTTGGAGATTCGTGACGGGATGGTGTATGTCAATTCGGAGCAGCTGGAGGTTTATCCCGGTGTTCAGAATACATACAGGGTGGTCACTGACGGCCAGAGAATCAATCCGGTGAATTTGGAGTCCATAGGGCTGAATACTGCGGAACTGTGGTACGATGCCCAGATCCCAGGATATCCTTATATGCCTTTGACGGCGGAGCGGTTGGAAAAAATCAGTTCTTATCCGAATGTGGTGTCCGTGGAGCAGAACATAGACGTCTATCCTCCGGACGATCCCGATTCATATCTGACCATTTTCCCGTTTTCGGAGAATTACAGATGGACAAGGGATAATTTCGGACCGCTGTGGATTCCTGAAAAAGGCGCTACCGTAGCGTTGGATTCCCTCAGTCTTCCGCTGTATGAAAGGATTATCACCGCATACGAAGGAAATGACCTCGAAGTGGCTGACGACGGACGGATTTTCATCAATGGCGAGGAAGCTCGGAGCTATACTTTCAAGCAGGATTATTTCTTCATGATGGGCGATAACCGGCACAATTCCTTGGACTCGAGGTATTGGGGATTCGTTCCTGAGGACCATATAGTCGGGAAGCCGGTGGTAATATGGTTGTCGACCGATAGAAACAAGACTTTTCCTGCAAATGTCAGATGGAGCCGCTTTTTAAAATTCGTCTAAATTCTTGTATTTTAGAATTTTTTTGACGATATTTGCAGCCCCTTTTTGAAAAAATCGAGAAAAAATTAAAAAGTTATATACGAAATGGCAAAGGTTTGTCAAGTTACAGGCAGAAAGAGAATGGTAGGAAACAATGTTTCCCACTCCAAAAGGCGCACCAAGCGCACTTTCGACATCAACCTCAAGACCAAGAAGTTCTGGTCTGAGGCGGAGCAGAGATTCATCACGCTCAAGGTTTCCTGCAAAGGTATCAAGACTATTGAGAAGAACGGTTTGGATGCAACTGTGAAAGCTGCACAGAAGAAGGGATATATCAGTATTGTTTAATTTCGTGAGTTATGGCAAAGAAAGCAAAAGGTAACAGGGTGCAGGTTATTTTGGAGTGCACTGAACAGAAAGAGAGCGGTGTGCCGGGGATGTCGAGATACATCACGACCAAGAATAAGAAGAACACTACCCAGCGTCTCGAGCGTATGAAATATAACCCATACCTCAGGAAAGTGACCCTTCATCGTGAAATAAAGTAATCGGAGGATTGATATATGGCAAAGAAAGCAGTCGCAACTTTCAGCGCGAAATCAGGCGCCAAGACTATGGTGAAATGCATCCGTATGGACAAGTCTCCAAAGACTGGGGCATACATGTTCAAGGAAGAGCTTGTAGAGGCTGAAAGAGTAAAGGATTACTTCGCAAAGAAGTAGTTTGCATCTACCGGAAAATTTGAAAAAAAAGATATTTGGGGAGCCTGTGTCAAAATGGTGAATTTTGACACAGGCTCCTGCGGTGTGTCAGAATTGATAAAATGCAAGGCAATGAGGGTGAGGACGGCAGGAGTTTACTTCCGTAAATGACATAGCCCGAATCCCGATAATAACGCTACAGTTTGCAATTATGACACGCCGCCCTGTTTTTTTCGGTAAATTTTCAGTATCTTTGAAGTTTTGTTGGCTTGAACGATATGGGAATATTTGACAAAGGAGTCCAAAAGACCAAAAAAAGTTTTTTCGAACGTATATCGAGGGCGGTGATCGGCAAATCGAAAGTCGATGACGATACCCTCGACGCCATAGAGGAGGCTCTGATCGCTACCGATATGGGCGTGGATACGACATTGAAGATCATAGACAATCTCGAAGACAGGGTGCAGCGGGACAAGTTCGTTTCTTTCGATGAACTCATCGACCTGCTTCATGATGAAATCGGAAAACTGCTCGAAGTTTCCTCGGACGGAACCGAGGATGCTTCACGGATGCCGTTCGATTTTTCCAAGAAACCGTATGTCATCATGGTGGTGGGTGTAAACGGCGTGGGGAAGACCACGACCATAGGCAAACTTGCATCCAAACTCAGGTCTCAGGGCAAAAAGGTCATGCTCGGGGCGGCGGATACCTTTCGGGCTGCAGCTGTCGACCAGCTGACGATCTGGGCGGAACGCGCCGGAGTGGATATCGTCAAGCAGGCGATGGGGTCGGATCCGGCTTCCGTCGCTTACGATACCGTCAGGTCGGCAGTGGCGAAGGATGCGGACGTCGTTCTGATAGACACTGCAGGCCGTCTTCACAACAGGATAGATCTGATGAACGAGCTGACCAAGATCAGAAACGTGATGCGCAAGGTCATACCTGATGCTCCTCACGAAGTATTGCTTGTCCTCGACGGTTCTACAGGTCAGAATGCTTTCCAGCAGGCCAAGGAATTCTCAAGGGCTACTGAAGTGACTTCGCTTGCAGTCACGAAATTGGACGGGACGGCAAAAGGCGGAGTGGTCATCGGTATCGTGGATCAGTTCAAGGTCCCGGTCAAATTCATCGGCATAGGCGAAGGCGTCGACGATTTGAAAGTATTCGATAAGCGGGAATTCGTGAATTCATTGTTCTCAAAGGAAGATTTGAAGTAAAAACGTTTTTTAATAACGGTTTGGATATGAAAATTTCATACAATTGGCTCAAAGATTATCTTAAATGCGATCTCGGTCCTGAAGAAATAGCTGCAGCCCTGACTTCGATAGGGCTCGAAGTGGACGCGGTAGAAGAGGTGGAACAGATTCCCGGCGGATTGGCAGGGGTGATAGTGGCGGAAGTGACGGAATGTTATGATCATCCGGATTCGGATCATTTGCATGTAACCAAGGTAAACACGGGAGAGGGAGAACTCTTGCAGGTAGTATGCGGCGCACCCAACGTGGCAGCCGGCCAGAAAGTGCTTTTGGCTACTGTCGGCACTGTTTTGGGCGAGAATTTCAAGATAAAAAAATCGAAAATCCGCGGTGTGGAATCTTTCGGGATGATTTGCGCCGAGGATGAATTGGGCATAGGGACTTCGCATGAAGGAATCATGGTACTCGATCCGTCTGCAGTGCCGGGAACTCCTGCACGGGAATATCTGAAATTGGAAAGCGATGCGGTCATAGAGATTGGCCTGACGGCCAACAGGGTGGATGCGGCATCCCATATCGGAGTGGCGCGTGACCTTTATGCATATTTGAAACTCAACGGTATCCCATGCTCGTTGGAACTTCCGGACGTATCCGCATTCCATGAAGGGCCGGAAGGCGTATGCACTTCGGAAACCGAGATAAACGGAGCCATAACCATGGATGTGCAGGCTGTTGACGGAGCACCGAGATATACCGGTACTACCATTTGCGGAGTCAAGGTGGGACCGTCTCCGGAGTGGCTTTGCAAAAAACTGCTTTCCATAGGACTCAGGCCGATCAACAATGTCGTGGATATCACGAATTTCGTGCTGATGGAAATCGGACAGCCGTTGCATGCTTTCGATGCATCCAAGATAAAGGGAAACAAGGTGGTGGTCCGCAGGGCTGCGGAAGGTGAAAAGTTCGTTACTCTCGACGGAGTGGAAAGGACATTGTCTGCCGAGGACCTGATGATAGCGGATGTGGAGAAGCCGATGTGTCTGGCCGGCGTTTTCGGAGGAGAGGATTCCGGCGTGACTGATTCTACCGTCGATGTTTTCCTCGAGAGTGCGTATTTCAATCCCGTATCGATAAGAAAAAGTGCGAAACGGCACGGACTGAGTACGGATGCTTCTTTCAGATACGAAAGAGGGGCCGACCCTCAGATTGCCGTGTATGCTGCAAAACGTGCGGCGCTTCTGATTTGCGAACTTGCAGGCGGCCGCATAGTAGGAAAAATGCAGGAAAATTATCCTGCAAGCATCGACAGAAAGACAATCGAGTTAGACTACGACAGAATCGAAGCGTTCATAGGAAAGAAAATAGGGCATGATACGATAGAAACTATCCTCGCAAACTTGAATTACGACTTTCTTTCCCGCGAGTATGATGAGGCCGGAGCCGTAAAGGGCGCGACAGTGGCTGCTCCGTCTTACATGATAGATGTTTACCGCGAGTGCGATGTGGTGGAGGAGATATTGCGTATTTACGGATACAACAACATAGAGCTGCCTTCCGGAGTGAGAATGTCTGTCAATACTGCTGAAAAGCCGGAGCCGGAGCTTGTCCGCAATACGATTTCCGATTTTCTGGCAGCCAACGGTTTTAACGAGATAATGAACAATTCTCTGACCAAGTCAGAGTATTATTCCAAGCTGAAGACTTATCCGGAAGAGCAGTGCGTCAGGATACTGAATCCGCTCAGTTCGGATCTCAATGTCCTGCGGCAGACTTTGATTCCCGGGGGTTTGGAAGTCGTGGCATACAATATCAACCGCCAGACTTCGAACATGAAACTCTTCGAATACGGCTCCGTTTATTCTTTCAAGCCCGGTACCGACGGCAAGACATTGGCTTCGTACGATGAATCGACGGCTTTCATGCTGATGATTTCCGGTCCGGGAGAAAAATACTGGCATGCCGACCGGCCGAAAAGCGATTATTTCAGTCTCAAAGGGCATTTGGAGCAGCTTTTCCGTCGTTTCGGAGCGGATATATACAAGATGGAATATGAGCCGGCACCGGCAGATATGTTTTCGGAGGGCTTGATTTACAGGCTTCCGGGAAGCAGGAATCCGCTTGCCGTCATGGGGACCATAGCGCCTGCGAGGTTGAAGCAGTTCGGAATCAAGCAGCCTGTATTCGCTGCTGAAATCAGCTGGCCGGAGCTTTTCGAACTTGTCAGAAGAGACAGGATCAAATACACGGAATTGCCTAAGTACCCGGAGGTGAAAAGAGATCTGGCTCTGCTTTTGGATGAGTCCGTCTCATATTCGGACCTGTACAAGACTGCTTTCAGGACAGGGAAAAAACTTCTGAAAAGCGTTTCCCTGTTCGACGTGTACAGGGGCGACAAGATTCCGGAAAACAAGAAGCAGTACGCATTGTCATTCGTGTTGCAGGATACTGAAAAGACATTGACCGACAAGGATGTGGAAAACATTATGACAAAGCTCGTCTCGGTGTTTTCCAAAGAGTTCGGCGCAACACTCAGATAAGGTCCGGATATGAAAATCAGAACAATCTGTCTGTTCCCGGCCATGGCCGGCCTGTTCCTGCTGTGCATGGGGTGCGGCAGGGACGGGAAGGTAATCCCGAAAAAAAAGATGGCGGAAATTTATGCCGACATGTTCGTGGCTGACCAGTGGATAAACCAGAATTACAAGGCTTCGCGCACTGCCGACACGACATTGGTATATGAAGCGGTGTTCCGGAAATACGGATATGATGCCGATGATTACAGGGCCAGCGTTGAACACTATATCGATGACCCGGACAGATTTGCCAGGATATTGAGACAGACCGTGCTTATTCTCGATGAGCGGATTTCCGTACAGAAGGCGGAACTGAAGAAACTGAAATCATTGGAGGCACAGGCTCCGGACAGTCTCATCCAGTTCGATTTCAGCAGGATATGGATATTCGACAGCGGGTATCCGCGTTTGACTTCGAGGGACAGTTTGGGTTATTTCCGGGACAGGCAGGAGTATTTCATACTTGATTTGAAACCTTTTGCCGATCCGGACTCGACTGCGTTGTCCCCTGTTTTGGAGCTGTCCGATGATTTGCAGGACGGAACCGATACGCTTGCCATTTCGAGCGAAGCCGATAGATCTTTTAATTTATTATAATGAAGAGAATAGCTGCGGAATATCTTTACACGGGAGTGGAAACGGAGCCTGTAAGAAACGGATTCGTGGAATACGCTGATGACGGGACTATTGTGGCTGTCGGCGTGTGCGACGACCCTGCATCCGAGCCTGACTTCCGAAACGGAATCATCGTTCCTGGCTTTGTAAACGCGCATTGCCACCTCGAATTGTCGCATCTCAAAGGCAAATTCAGGAAAGGGACCGGAATGGCCGGCTTCATCGATCAGATAAACGAACTGAGAGATTTTACTTCTGTCGAAAATAAAAAGGCCGCAGCCGCCAAGTGGTTGGACATTCTCTGGAAACAGGGAGTATCGGCGATGGCGGATATCAGCAACTGCGACGAAACCTTTCAGATAAAATCGCAAAGTCCTCTCTATACGAGGAGCTTTTTGGAGGTTTTCGGGACTGAGCCTGAGGATTGCGATGCAATAATTGCGGATGTCCGGAAACTTGCGGCAGAAGCAGCATCGTACGGAATAGATGCAGCTCCGACACCTCATGCATGCTATACGATGAGTCCCGATTTGGTGACGGCAGCATCTGCCGAGGGACTTGCATCAGGTTTTCTCTCTTATCATTCGGAGGAGAGCGACGAGGAAGAGGCCTTGTTGGTTTCAGGAACGGGTGCGCTCGCCGACAACTATCGCGGCAGGCATCTGAGTACGCCTCCGGTCACCGGAAAACCGTCTCTGATGTATTTTGTCGACAGACTTCTGAAGGTGCACGAGCCTCCTTTCGACGAACATATACTGTTGGTGCATAATGTATGTCTGACCAGGGAAGCGTTGGATTATGCATTAAAATATCTGAAAAATGTATGGTGGGCCATTTGTCCGTTGTCCAACATATTTATCCATAATGCATTGCCTCCGATAGCACTGATGAGGGAGAACGGATTGAAAATAGCTCTCGGTACGGATTCCCTTTCGAGCAACGATACTTTGGACATGATAGCCGAGATGTATTGCATCAGCCGGGCTTTCCCTGATGTCCCGCTCGGAGAAATCATTGGCTGGGCCACGTTCAACGGAGCAGATTTCCTCGGAAAGACGGATACGCTCGGGTCCTTGTTGCCCGGACGCAGACCGGGCATCGTACTGATCGGGAATATTGCGCCGACAGGCGAACTTACACGGGAAAGTCATTCTGAAAGAATCATTTGACGAAGTTATGCTTAGATTCGACAATATCGTTTTCGGACCCATACATAGCCGTAGGCTCGGGTCTTCGCTCGGTATCAATCTTCTGCCAGAGCATGGCAAATTGTGCAATTTCGACTGCATCTATTGTGAATGCGGCTGGAACAGGGACGGGAGAGGGGACAGGACGATGCCGGCAGCATCCGACGTCGCAAAGGCGCTTGAGGCCAAACTTTCCGAATGTTCTGCTCAAGGCGTCAAAATAGATTCGATTACTTTTTCAGGGCACGGCGAGCCTACTCTCAACCCTGATTTTCCTGAAATAATATCGGAAACGCTGAGATTGCGCGATGTATTTTATCCGCAGGCGAAAGTTTCTGTCCTGTCGAATGCTACGACCGTGTGCAGAAAAGAGATTTTCGAGGCTTTGTGCAAGGTGGACAACCCCATAATGAAGTTGGATGCTTCTACCATGGATGGCGTGAAAATCGTGAACAGGCCTGCCGGACACTATGATATCGAAGAGATTATCGCCGGATTGGAACAATTCGGAGGAAATTTCATATTGCAGACGATGTTTCTCGCTTCTCCGGCTTTCGAGACTTCGGCCGAAACCAATTTGAAAGGCTGGATGGACATCGTCAGAAGGCTGAGACCAAGGGAGGTGATGGTCTATACTCTCGACAGGGAGACTCCGGAAAAGGATTTGGTGAAATTTACGGAAGACAGGATGAGAGAGGCGGTAAAACCTCTTGTGGATGAAGGATTTATGATTCAAATCAGAGGATAGGTCATGAGGGTGGTGATTCAGCGCGTGAAAAGCGCTTCGGTGGACGTGCCGGCGGAAGGTTATCGGGCGGAGAACGGCCCCGGACTTTTGGTCCTGGCTGCATTCGCAGACGGGGATACCGGGCAGGATTTGGACTGGACGGCAAGGAAAATATGTGCCCTGCGTATTTTCGACGATGAAAACGGGGTGATGAATTTGTCCGTGAAGGATGTCGGGGGAGAAATCATGTGCGTCAGTCAGTTCACGCTTTTCGCTTCGACGGTGAAAGGCAACAGGCCTTCATATATCAAGGCGGCGAAACCGGAGATTTCCATGCCTCTGTACGAAAGTTTCTGCAGCATCCTCGAAGAGCATCTCGGCAAGCCTGTCGCGAAAGGTATTTTCGGGGCCGATATGAAGGTCTCCCTGCTGAATGACGGCCCGGTAACAATTATAATCGATTCTAAAATAAAAGAATAGATATGGAAAACTTGTTGAAGAAATATGGATATGCTCCCGACAAGGAAGCTATCGATCACGGATTGGAAATGATAGCGGCCAACGCTGAGACCATGATGTCTGCGCAGGTATTGAAAGACTGCCTTTCCATGATAGACCTGACTTCTCTCAAGACGGAGGATACTCCGGCATCCGTTACGGCTCTCGTTGAAAAGGTGAACGGTTTCAGTAAGGAATTTCCCGACTATCCTCTTCCCGCCTCGATTTGCGTTTATCCGAATTTCGCATCTGTAGTGAAGTCTGCCATGACATGCGACGATGTGCACGTCACCGTCGTTTCCGCCTGTTTCCCGTCTTCACAGAGTTTTTTGGAGGTGAAGCTGAAGGAGTGCGAATTGGCCGTGCTCGGAGGGGCTGACGAGGTGGATATCGTATTGGCTCTGAATTCCTTTTTAGAGGGGGACTACGATGCTGCCGGCAATGAGATAAAGGCTGTCCGCCGGACAATAGATGAGGCCGCGGTCTCACAGGGGCGCAAAGTGACGCTGAAAGTCATACTTGAGACAGGCCTTCTTCTCAAACATGAACTCATAGCGGCTGCTTCATTCCTTGCGATGGAGTCAGGTGCGGATTTCATCAAGACGTCTACCGGAAAAGTAAGCGTCAACGCCACTCCGGCTGCAGCTTACGTGATGTGTGAATGCATAGCGAAATATTATGAACAAACCGGAAAGAAAGTCGGTTTCAAACCTGCCGGAGGAATCTCCACTTCGCTCGATGCAGTATGCTACTATTCCATAGTCTCCGCCATACTCGGCAGGGACTGGCTCGACAAGAGCCTCCTCCGCTTCGGCGTCAGCCGCCTCGCAAACACCGTCCTCTCGGACATCGAGCAGCGGACGGTGAATTATTTCTGATTCGGCAAATAACACATTTGTGTGCTCTTCAAAAAATGCCTCCTGACTTGCTCATGAACGGAATCATTTGCAAAGTCAGGAGGCATATATGAATGCTGTCAGGGTTAACTATATCCCGAATGTATAGAGGTTTATTCCGTCGAAAATGCAGCTTGCCAGCCCTAAAATGATGATTCCGGCCAAGCAAAGCAGCAGGCTTATCCTCGTGCTCCCGTCGCTGCGGAATGTGGCGACAGGCGCGTCGTTCCTGTTGATGAACATGGCTTTCACTATCAGCAGGTAGTAGTAAAGCGAGATCACCGTGTTGATGAGGGCGATGAATACAAGAACATGGAAGCCCTGTTCGAAGGCTGCGGCGAAGATGAAGAACTTCGAGAAGAAGCCTGCGAATGGCGGGATGCCCGCCAATGAGAACAGAGCGAGCGTCATGATCACGGCAAGTTTCGGATTGGTCTTGTAAAGACCGTTGTAGTCATCCATTCCGACCTTTCCGCCGCTGTTCTGCTCCACCGTATTGATCACGCCGAATGCAGCCAAGTTGGCCGCCATGTAGACGAGAACATAGAAAATCAGGGTCGTCATGCCGTACGGAGTGCCGCTGATGACGCCGAGCATGATGTATCCGGCCTGTGAAATGGAAGAGAATGCCATGAAACGTTTCAGATTTTTCTGTCTCAGGGCGAAGAGGTTTCCGATGGTAATGCTCAGGATGATGACTATGTACAGGAGTGCCTGCCAGTATTCGACTACCGGGGCGAATACCTTTATGAGAATCACCATGAGGGCAAAGGCTGCCGCAGCCTTGGAAACCACGGAAAGATATGAGGTGACGGCGGTAGGCGCTCCCTCGTATGTGTCGGCTGTCCAGAGATGGAACGGTACGAGAGAGAGCTTGAAACCGAGCCCCGTGAAGAAAAATACCAATGACAGTATTTGCAGGGCGCTGCCGTCTATTCCGGCAGTCATGTCGTCGAAATACAGTGTCCCGGTCGTGCCGTACAGGAAAGAAATGCCGTACAGCATCAGCCCGCTTGCAAACAGGGCGCTCAGGATGAATTTGGCTCCTGCTTCCGCCGAGTTATGTTTGTATTTATCGAAAGCAACGAGGCAAGCCATGGGGACCGATGCGAGTTCCAGCCCGATGAAAAACATCATGAAATGCCCGGCGCTGATCATGAAATCCATTCCTATGAGAGTGCTCAGCGTCAGAACATAGAATTCTCCTCTCTTTATCTCCGTATCTTTCTGCCCGAGCCATTTGTCCGCCTGCAGGAAAACCAAAAGCGTTCCTATGGCCAAGAGACTTTTTACGACACCGCTTATCGGGCTGTAAATGTACATCCCTCCGAATATTTCAGCCGTTTCCTTGTGATACGGGAATACCGTGGCCCCTATGAAAAGGAGCAGCACTCCGCACATGATTCCATGAAAATATTTCCGGCCGCGCCTGCCAGCAATCAGGTCGTACAGCAAGGCCGCCACCGTCACCCCTATAAGGGCGATTTCAGTGTACATGTATGTAAATATCGCTGAGTAGTCCATATCAGTTCAGAATATGAGAAATTACAGGTAAAACGCTTTCGCTGATCATATCGCTCATCCAGAGCGGGAAGAGGCCGAGACCGGCAATGGCTACGATCAGCACTATTACAGCCACTTTTTCATCCCAGGTCGCATCGGTCAGTTTCAGATGCTCCGGATTCGTGCATGTGCCGTAAAGAATCTTTCCGATGAGCCTCAGGATATATACTGCTGTGATAACGATGGAGGTGCATGCAATGATGGTGACCACGCGGTGGAAAACATCGTTGTCCATGAACGCACCGTTGAATATCGTCATTTCCGCCACGAAACCGCTCAGACCAGGAAGTCCGAGATTTGCCAGTCCGGCTATCACATAGCATACTGACAGGAACGGCATTATCTTCATCAGTCCGCTCAGTTCGCGGATATCCCTCGTGTGCGTCCTTCCGTAAATCATGCCTATAAGTGCGAAGAACAGGGCCGTCATCAGGCCGTGGCTGAGCATCTGGAGGACCGCTCCCGTCGCAGCCGTGGTATTCATCATCAGAATGGCGAAAAGCACGAGACCGCAGTGCGATACGGACGAATAGGCGTTGATGTATTTGAGGTCGGTCTGAACGCAGGCCGAAAATGCACCGTAGACTACTGAAACAGTGGTGAGTATGATGAATATCCAGCTCAGTTCCTGGGCTGCGTCCGGAAGAAGATACATTGCGATACGGAAGCATCCGTATCCTCCGAGCTTCATCAGAACTCCGGCGTGGAGCATGGAAACAGCCGTAGGCGCCGAGGCGTGGCCGTCAGGGCTCCATGTGTGGAACGGGAACAGTGCACCGAGTACGCCGAAGCCTATGAATACTATCGGAAACCATACGCGCTGCATGTTTTCGGGTATGTTGTGCAGTGCTGCGATTTCGTTTATATTCATGGTCGTTGCGCCAGCACCGAAATAAATCCCGAGGATTCCTATCAGAATCAGCGCCGAGCCTCCCATAAGCATCAGCGTCAGTTTCATGGCCGAATATTCCTTGCGTCCCGTACCCCATACTCCTATCAGCAGATACATCGGGATAAGCGCCACTTCATAGAACATGAACATCGTGAACAGGTCGACCGAGATGAAGAAACCGAAAACGCCCACGCTCAGCAGACAGAACCAGATGAAGAATTCCTTCACTCCGGTGTCCATCTTCCAGGATGCGAATGTCCCCGTGAAGACGATTATGGCCGAAAGCAGGATCATGGCTACGGAAATCCCGTCCACGCCTACGGCATATTCTATATTCAGCGGTCTGTACCATGTAAAACTGTCTGTCAGCAGCATTTCTGCAGTCTGTCCGTCCGCCCTCATTCCCAAGTAAA
Source organism: uncultured Bacteroidales bacterium (assembly GCA_944323295.1). Lineage (GTDB taxonomy): Bacteria > Bacteroidota > Bacteroidia > Bacteroidales > UBA932 > Cryptobacteroides. The sequence continues at coordinate 14,242 of CALUSD010000003.1, forward strand.
TGCATACAAGGGCGATGGCAAGCCCCAAAAGCAGCGATGCGCCGCTCACCATGACTGCAAGGATCTGTTTCCTGCTCCTCGAGATCCATAGTCCGAGCATCATCAGCAGCGGAATAGCCGGAAAAAGCGACAATATATTCATATTTTCATGTCAAATTTATCGTTCGTAATATCAGATCAGCAAAAGCACGATCGTAAGTCCGAGAGCTCCTCCGAGGAACCAGATGCCGTACCTCTGTACATATCCGCTCTGCATTCCCCTGATGAGCCAGGACGCCTTGTTCGAAATCCATGCGAGAAGATTCATGAAGCCGTCTACTACATGTCTGTCAAACCATGCAATCGGCGTGGAAATACATGCGAAGATGATTCTGTGCGTGATGAACTGGTATATTTCATCTATGTAGAATCTGTGGTAGGCAGCCTTGTGCAGACCGCTGAAACGGGTAGCGAGAGAGTCCGCAACTTTTCTGTCTTCCCTGAGATACATCCATGTTGCCAGGGCAATGCCTGCTGCCGCAACACACAGGCTGACTGCAGCTACGCTCCAGTCAATGTGTATGTGATATGCCTGGCCGTTGCTGCTGACGAATTCCCCGAACGGAATCCAGCCGGCAGCCAATGTGACCAAAGCGAGGAAAATCAGCGGAACGGTCATCGTGAGAGGGGCTTCGTGCGGTTTGTGCTCCGCGTGCAGCTCCTTGTTTTCCCTGCCCCAGAATATATTATAGTAGAGCCGGAACATGTAGAATGCCGTAAGCCCGGCAATGAATGTCATCACCCATCCCATAATCGGGCTGAAATCGAAGCATGCGGCCAGGATTTCGTCTTTCGAGAAGAAACCGCTCAACGGCCAGATGCCTGCGATGGCGAGACAGGCGACGAGGAAGGTGACGTGTGTCACCGGCATGTATTTCCTCAGTCCGCCCATGGCCGACATCTCGTTCGAGTGGACTGCATGAATGATGCATCCGGCACCGAGGAACAGCAGGGCCTTGAACATCGCATGAGTGAACAGGTGGAACATGGAGGCCATGTAGCCGAGTCCGCCGGCATGAGGGTCTGCGGAAGTGCAGACTCCGAGCGATACTATCATGAAACCTATCTGGGAAATGGTGCTGAATGCAAGCACCCTCTTTATGTCGCTTTGGACGCAGGCCACGACAGCCGCATAAAGAGCGGTAAATGCTCCTACGTAAGCCGTGACATGCAGCACTTCCGGTGCATATCCGATGAACAGAGGGAACATCCTTGCCACCAAATATACGCCGGCCACGACCATCGTTGCGGCATGTATGAGGGCTGATACCGGAGTAGGACCCTCCATGGCGTCCGGAAGCCATATGTGCAGAGGGAACATGGCGCTTTTGCCGGCACCTCCGATAAACATCAGTCCGAGTGCGAGCGGAAGGAATACCTTTGCCGTGCCGATAACTTCCGAATCAGGAGTAAACGAGAACGAGCCGGTATAGAAGCCGTAAATCAGAATGCCTATCAGGAAGCCGAGGTCCGCGAATCTCGTCACGATGAATGCTTTCTTGGATGCCGCTACAGCCTCTTTTTTAGTATAATAGAAACCTATCAGAAGGTAGGAGCTGACGCCCACGAGTTCCCAGAAAATATACATCTGGAAGATATTGGTCGCTACGACCAGCCCGAGCATGCTCATCGTGAACAGGGAAAGGAAAGAGTAGTATCTCTGGAAGCCCGTTTCACCCTTCATGTACCCGAAAGAATATATGTGCACCATGAATGAAACGGTGGAGATTACTACTAACATCATGACGGAGATAGGGTCGAGCAGGATGCCGAGGTCGATGTGAAGGCTGTCTCCGAAAGGAAGCCATTCCGCGTTCCACGGTATTTGCGTCTGGTATACTCCGTCGGCGTTTCTGCCTGCGCCGAAGAATGAAAATGCCGTCCAGTAGCTCAGCAGGGCGACTGCTCCGGTAACGACTGTCCCGAATGCCCCGGCTGCCACGGGCTTGAGTTTCGTGCCGAGCAGACCGATCAGAATGAAGCTGAGGAAAGGAAGCAGAAGTATCAATACAGTATATTCCATGTCGTCGAATTTATTACCACTTCAACTTGTTCAGATTCTTTACCTGGATGTTGCGCATGTTGCGGTATATGTTTATGATGATGGCTATGGCCACAGCCGTCTCTGCAGCGCTTATACCGATGGCGAAAAGCGAGAAGAAAAATCCCTCGAGCTGTCCGGGAAAGAGAAACCGGTTGAAAACCACGAAGTTTATGTCCACGGAATTGAGTATCAGTTCCACGGAAATCAGCATGGCCAACAGATTTCGGCGCGTCAGAAAACCGTAGATGCCGACGAACATCATTATAGTGGATACTATGAGATAATATTCCATCTGTACCATAATCCCTCCTTATCTTTTGCGAGCTATCATTATTCCTCCGATAATGCAGGCGAGAAGCAGGATGCTTATCACCTCGAACGGAAGCACATACCCGTATTTTTCGGTGCTCATCAGAGCCATGCCTATTTCTTTTACCGGCAGTTCTCCATGCTCGAACACTGGAGACAGGAACTTATGCTTCAACATCACGAAAAGGCAGATGCCCAAGGCTGCAAGCGTAGCTATGAGGCCTGCGAAAAATTTACCTTTTTTCAGTTTCTCCGCCTGGTCGCCTTCGCTTGAAGTCAGCAGGATGGAGAAAACGTACAGTACCGTGATGCCGCCCGCATATACAAGAAGCTGCACGGCCCCGAGAAACGAATAGTTGAGCTGGAAATATATTCCTGCCGTCCCTATCAGGACGAACAGCAGATAGGTCGCCGCCCTGAGGATGCGTTTCGTGGTCACGGCCAGTATCGAGCTTGCCACGATGAACAGGGCAAGTACGATAAATACAATGAGATCAAGTGTTATACTCATAACTAACGTTTATTCAATGTTTTGACGAGCTTGCTCCTCGTGAATACAGCGTGTTCGAAATTCGTCCCGAACCTTATTGCGTCATGAGGACATGCATTGACGCACAAGTGGCAGAACATGCATGAACCGAGATCGTATTCGTATGTTACAAGATGTTTTTTCGATTTTCCGGTTTCCGGGTCCGTCACCATCTCGGTGGCGATGTTTATCGAACCGTTGGGGCAGGCCATCTGACAAAGCCCGCACGCTATGCACTTGTCGGGATCCGGCATCGTAAGTTCTCCGCAGAATCTGTCGTGCATCTTCAGTTCGGCCCTGTTCTCCGGATATTTCTCCGTGATTTTTTTTGTGAAAAACTCCTTGAAAGTCACTTTCATTCCGGTCAGGAGCGAGCCGAGCCCGTGAAATATGCCTTTTATATATCCCATAATTAAAAATGCAATTTGAATACTACTACAATGACCATCAGAAGCAGGTTGAGAAGCCCTATCGGAACGAGGTATTTCCATTCCAATGTCAGGATCTGGTCGATTCTGAGTCTCGGGAAAGTCCATTTTATCCACATGAGCAGCCAGATGATGAAGAATACTTTCGCAAAGAACCAGATGAAGCCCGGAATGGCATCCATTACTGCATTGAATCCGTCAAGTCCCGGCAGATGCAGCGGCATCCAGCCTCCGAGGAATATGGTGGCCGCAATACTCGAAATGACGAACAGATTCACGAATTCAGCCACGTAGAACAGACCGAAATGCATTCCGGAGTATTCCGTATGATATCCAGCCGTAAGCTCGGATTCTGCTTCCGGCAGGTCGAAAGGTCCTCGGTTGACTTCTGCATTTCCGGCTATCAGATAAATGATGAAGGCTATGACCGCCGGGATATGGCCCTTGAATATGAACCATCCGTCAGCCTGCCGCATGACTATTTCCGAAAACTGCATTGTATCCGTCAGTACGACGATCGTCAATATGGAAAGTCCTACCGAAAGTTCGTAGCTGATCATCTGGGCTCCGCTTCGCATGGCTCCGATGAGCGAGAATTTGCTGTTCGAACTCCATCCGGCAAGCAGAATTCCTACTATGCCGATAGAAGACGCCGCCATGAAGAACAGAACGCCTACGTTGAAATCCAAAATCTCGAGTCCTCTGCTGATCGGAATGCAGGCGAATGCCGTCACTGACGCGATGATCACGATGTACGGCGCCAAGTTGTACAGGAATTTGTCCGAATGCCTGATGGTGATGATTTCCTTCGTGAGCATCTTGAACACGTCGCAGATGACCTGTACGCTTCCCCACGGACCTACCCTGTCGGGGCCGAGACGGCACTGGAAAGCCGCGCAGACTTTCCTTTCCATGTAAATCATGATGATGGCTACGACAACGTACAGCAGCAGGAGGCACACTCCGATGATGACGCACTCTAAGAAAATAGCCAACGGCTCGGACATCACGGATGTGAACTGTGTGTGTATCCAGTTTGTTATTATACCGAAATCGAACATATTCTGAATTCCTTTTATCTGTCAATGTCTGGGATTACATAGTCGAGCGTGCCGCCTATGGCAATCAGGTCGGCGATCTTGACATCCTTGGCAATCGTATCGACGCATGCTACGAGCGGCAGGCCTGTCGAACGGAATTTTACCCTGTAAGGGAATTTGTCCCCGCGGCTTTCGATGAATACTCCGAATTCGCCGCGGCTGCCCTCGACTGCCGAGTACCAGCTTCCGACAGGGAGTTTTATGAGCGGCTTCACCTTCATCTGATATTCGCCTTCCGGGATATTGTCGATCAGCTGCTCGATAATGTTGAGACTCTGCTCGATTTCCTTTACCCTGACCATGTAGCGGGCGAAGCAGTCGCCTTCTTCGAACGTGATTTCCTTGAAATCCACTTTTCCGTACATGGCGTACGGATGTCTCTTCCTCACATCGCAGGCCCAGCCCGAAGCTCTTCCTGTACCCCCGGTAGTTCCGAACGATATCGCGTCTTCTCTTGAAAGTACGCCGGTGCCGACGAGCCTTTGACGGGCGATGACATTGCCGGTGAAAATCTCGTCGTATTCATTCATCTTGGATCTCATGTATCCGATGAAATCCTTTACTTTCCTCACGAAATCCGGATGGATGTCGGCCTGTACGCCGCCAATGGTATTGTATGTCTGGATAAGTCTGCCTCCGGTCGTCTGTTCCAATATGTCGAGCACCTTTTCCCTGTCCCTGAAACCGAAGAAAAAGACTGTCAGCGCACCCATGTCCTGGCAAAGGCAGGAAATGAAAAGCAGGTGCGAGTCTATCCTCTGGAGTTCGTCCATTATGGTCCTGATGTACTGGATACGTTCCGATACTTCTATGCCGAGGGCCTTCTCTATGCACATGCAGAGCGCGTGTCTGTTCTGCATGGCCCCGAGATAGTCGAGCCTGTCCGTAAAACCGAGAGTCTGCGGATAAGTGCTTGTCTCGCACAGTTTTTCAATACCTCTGTGGATGTATCCGCAGTGTGCATCGATTTTCTTGATGGTTTCGCCTTCGAGAGACACCTTGAAACGCAGCACTCCGTGAGTGGCTGGATGCTGAGGCCCGATATTGATGACATATTCCTCTTCTTCGAACAGCGGATGCCTTTTCAGAATATAGCTTCCGTCATCCGTCATTTCATAGCTCGGAGCATCGTCGTCGGATACTTCGTTTTCCATGTTGAGAGGATTGGAGGACATGTCGTAGTCCTTGCGCATGGGGTAGCCTTTCCAGTCGTCCCTCAGGAACAGCCTTCTCAGATCCGGGTGTCCGATGAATTTGATTCCGAAAAAGTCGTATGCCTCCCTCTCGTTGAAGTTCGCTCCTTTCCAGAGATCGTATACGGAAGGCAGGGCAGGATTTTCCCTGTCCTTGTCGGCAGTGGAAAGCACTATGTTTTCTCCGGTAGACGTATTTTCCAAATGATATACGCACCCGAGACCATCTTCGCCCCAGTCCATACCGGTAAGGCTGCGCAGAAAATCGAAACCTTCATTGTACCGGAGGTACTCCGCAGTTTTTCTGAAAGATGCAGCCGGAATTCTGAACATACCGTCGCCGGCATCCGACCATTCAGCCGAAGGCTCGAAAGCCGCGAGTTTTTCCTTTATGTCGATGTTATTGCCCATATTTACATGTCATTAAGCCAAACCGGATTCGTCGTATTCCTTGTAGTCTTCCACCGTGTTGGTGTCGGCTCTCATCAGTTTTTCGTATTCCTTTTCGCTGATGCCCTTGTTCAGGCCTCCGAGGAATCTCTGCGCCTTGACCTTGCGCTGAAGCTGCATCAGACCGTACAGCATGGCTTCCGGCCGCGGAGGGCATCCCGGAATGTAGACATCCACCGGTATGATCTGATCCACTCCGTTCACTACATGGTATGATTTCTTGAAAGGACCGCCGCTGATAGCGCATCCGCCGGTCGCAATCACGTATTTCGGATCCGCCATCTGATCGTACAGACGCTTGAGTACCGGAGCCATCTTGTGGGTGATGGTCCCAGCCACCATGATGAAGTCAGCCTGTCTCGGTGAAGACCTGGCAACTTCGAATCCGAACCTGGCGAAGTCGTAGCGCGCCGCTCCCACGGCCATGAATTCAATACCGCAGCAGCTTGTGGCAAAGGTCAGAGGCCAAAGGCTGTTGCTGCGGCCCCACTCTATGACATCGTCCAAACACCCCACGATCACATTGGTCCCGTTCTCGCGGAGTTCTTTCAGCATTTCTTCGATGTACTCGTTGTCGTTGAAATCTTCATATTTCATCGACTTTATCTTGACGTTTCTACTCATAATTCCTTAGATTATTTCCATTCGAGAGCGCCTTTCTTCCAGGCATACGCGAGACCGAGGATGAGAATCAGCAGGAAGAACAGAATGCTGACCAAACCGTAAACTCCGAGGTCCTGTACCACTACGGCCCATGCGAACAGAAAGACCGTCTCTACATCGAACATGAGGAACAGGATGGCGAACAGGTAATAGCCGACCTTGAACTGCATCCAGGATTTGCCCCGTGTGGGAATGCCGCATTCGTACGGCTCGCTTTTCTGAGGATTGTAGGACCGCGGCGCGATGGCCTTGGCGATTCCTACTGCGGCTGCTACCATGATGATAGCGATGAGTATTACGACAACCAATAATATGAAATTCATAAATTCTTCGTCAGTCCGACGGTTTTGTGTTAAACAACTTTGTTATTGATTATCCGCTATTTAGCGATGGTTTTTGAAAAACCGGCGCAAAGTTACTTAAAAAAACGGAAAACGGATAAAATTTTTGGACATTCGGAAATCAATCATAGAAAAGCGTACAGCCGTTTTATTGCAAATTAAACGTTTAATCCTTCATAACGCGGATAGCTCGTTCTACTTTTGCCCTCGAAACGGATGCCGTTGCAGCCGTACTGCCGGAATCCGTAACGGAAAAGTTCGGATTATCTTAAATAAACGATTATGAGGCGATTGATTGAATTGTTCATTTTGCTTGCAGCAATCTATGCCTGCAGCAAGGATGTTGCGGTAGCACCCGGTCATAAGGATATCGGGCAGCTTGAAGGGGAAACTCTCTCGCATGGAATGATAGTGCTCGGAGACAGGCTCGAAAATCCGTACAAGACGGAAAATATCAGGGACGCATACGTATCTCTTTATCCTACGAAGTCGCGTGACGAAATCGAAACCACGCATCTGTATGTCCGCTTTTTACCGGAAAACGATGCAGAGTTCGAACTCCTGACGGAATCCGGGCTCGACCTCGTGGATTATCCTTTGGATTATGAAATAGTGGTGGACGGCGATTATTATCACGACCCCTCCGTGGGAGAGGACAATATTACATGGCAGTATGCGGTAGTTCCGTCCGATTATGAATTCCCGGAAGTAAGATACGAGATTATCGACGAGTGTTTCATAACCGAGTACGAACCCGTATCGAGGACTGCCGACGGCATAGACTGGGAGGAAGTCGAGAGGGAGGCATACCGCCTTTCCGGCAATGGAGACATGCTTGCGGACGAGACGGACACCAAGGCCGGAAAGGTGTATCCTTCCGGAAGGATCACGATAGTGGATGAGGATGCTTTCGGCGGAAAACCGTTCGGGGTCGCCGGTGTCAGGGTGCGGTGCAATACTTTCGTAAAATTCGCGAATACATACACGGACAGGGACGGCTACTATTCGATACCTAAAAAATTTGCGGCTGATCTTAAATACCGCCTCGTATTCAAGAACGAAAAGGGTTTTGCCATAGGTTTCAATCTGATTCTCGTCCCTGCGTCCACATCGGCCTTGGGAAAAGGCCCTGCGACCGGACTCAGTGCCACTGTCACAAGGGACTCCGACAGGACGCTGTTCCTGCGGTCGGTGGTCAACAATGCTGCATACGACTACATTTCAAGATGTTCTGCCGACGACATGAATCTGACACTGCCGCCGGGAGACCTGAGAATCTGGCTTTTGTCCAAATTGGATGCAAGCAGTGCGGTCATGATACACCACAAAGTCGTGGTTTCGCATTCGCTCGTGGCAGGTTTCCTCGGATATTTCGCTTCGCTGCTTTCTTACTTCGCTCCGGATGTGACCATAGGTACGGCAAACATGCAAAGTTACGCGGATGTTTACAGAACGGTATGCCATGAACTTGCGCATTGCAGCCATTTTTCCCAGGTAGGAAAAGATTACTGGAACAGATATGTGGAATACATACTCAGATCGTATCTGAAATCCGGAGGCTCCGCCTACGGTGACGGCACAGCGGAATATGCCGGTTATTGCGAAATCGGGGAGATGTGGGCCTATTATCTCGAAAGCGTCATGTACCAGGAACGTTACGGCGGCCCCATGCCGCAGTTCGGGACCGGTTACTGGTTCAGTCCGCAGATTTTCCGCTATTTGGATGACAGGGGGCTTTCCCGATCGGATTTCCTGTCGGTGATGCAGCCGGACGTCACGGGTATCGAGGTCCTGAAAGACAGGCTTGTCGCCAGGTTCCCGGATCGCTCCGAAATGATAGAACAGGTATTTTCACGATATAGATAAAAATGAAACGTTTTTCCATATTCTTAACAATCACGTTGGCAGTCATTTTTATGCCCGTGACAGCCGGTGCGAGAAAATTTTCGGTTTCGACCAATGTTCTCGGGTATCTGTATCTCGGTACGCTCAATATGGAGGCTTCATACGGGCTGTCCCGGCACTGGAGCCTGAATGCAGGAGCGAAATTCAACCCCTTTACTTTCAGACTCGACGGAAAGGATACTCAGATGCAGAGCCGGCAGCAGTCGTACGAACTCGGTGTCAGGATGTGGCCGTGGCATGTTTATTCAGGATGGTGGGTCGCAGCCAAAGCCAAATATCAGGAATACAATACTGGCGGGATTTTTTCCCGGAAAACCGAGGAAGGAGACGGTTTCGGGATAGGATTTTCAGCAGGATATTCCTATATGGTGCACCCGCATCTGAATCTTGAGTTCGGCCTCGGACTCTGGTCGGGGATAAAGAAGTACGCTGTCTATGACTGCCCGTCCTGCGGTCTTACTACGGATTCCGGAACGAAAGGTTTCATATTGCCCAATGAATTGCTATTGTCTCTCGTATATGTCTTTTAGAAAAAAAATATTGCTGCTGACAGCTGCATTTCTGCCTGTCCTGCTGTCCTCCTGTTCTTCGCTCAGACGGTATTCGGATCCCGGTGTCATGCCGGAGCAGGTCGAGCTGTCTCTGCCGCAGGAAATGTTGATTGAGGATGTCGATGATGAGGAGCCTGCGGTGGTGGATTCTGCCGAAATACAGGATGGACCGCTGATCATGAATGCCATACGGGACAGCGAGACAGGCGAAATGACAGCAACTGACGTGATCACCGCTTCGAAAGTCGTGGCCCGTTTCAGAAATATCGCCGAGAGACTGGGCCGAATATCCCTGACATTCGATATTATCGTGCCGGAAGCATTGATTTCATCCGATTTCCAGCTCAGATTCTCTCCTGTCATGGAAATGAACGACAGAAGCATGGCTCTCAGTCCGATTTTCATTACCGGAACGAATTACAGGAAACGGCAGCTCAGAGGTTATGAACGTTACAGGAATTTCATAGCTTCGATTGTTACGGACAGCTCGGCTTTTGTCAGAAAAGAACTTTTGGAAACATTTATAGAAAGGTATTTTCCCGAGACTTACGCCATGAAAACGGATTCATCGACAGTGCCGGAGCCCTTGGCTGAAAATCTGTTCGGGGTAAATCAGTCCGAGGCCTTGAAGCATTATACGAGACATGCCCTTAAACGCAGGAATGACTGGAAAGCCGGCAACAGGGACCGTATGTTCAAAAAATACGTAAAGGCCCCGATTATAAATGAAGTAAAGTTGGATACCGTCATGTCTGCGGGAAAAGGAAATCTGATTTACAGGTATTCGCACGAGATGAATTCGGCCCCGGGGTTGAGGAAAATCACGGTGGGACTGGACGGAAAGGTCTATCGTGCGGGGGAGGAAGCGGCGGCGATGCCTTCTCCGGAAAAACTGACATTTTATATCAGTTCTTTGTCGACGCTTGCCGACAATACTCCGAGATATGTTTTCAAGGTCGTGGAAAGGATAGTGACGGACAATACGGATGCGTTTATAGACTTTGCACAGGGCAGTACCTGCATAGATACGCTTTCCGAAAGCAATTCTTCGGAACTGAGGCGGATAAGGAGATGCTTCGAGGACATATATTCCAAAAAACATCTCGTGTTGGATTCGATAGTCGTTACTGCGTCATGTTCGCCGGAAGGAGGTTTCAGCTACAATCGCAGGCTTGCGCAAGGCCGTGCGGAAACCGTGAGAGCATACGTTTCCGACAATGTCCAGGGTTTGGACGAGAGTTGTCTCCGCTCCAAATGCATACCGGAAAACTGGGAGCATCTGTTCCGTATGGTGAAAAACGATTCTTTGCTGAGCCTCTCGTCAAAGGAAACCATATTGGCAGCAGCGGATGCCGAGGACAAGGATATTGCGGAGGAAAAATTCGCCGCCTTGCCGGAATACCGCTATCTGCGTGAAAAAATCTATCCTAAACTGCGTACCGTCAACTTCCATTTTTACATGCACAGGCCGGACATGAAAAAAGATACCGTCCATACTACGGAACTCGATACCGTATATCTGAAAGGAGTGGCTGCGCTGAAAAATCTGGACTACAAGGCCGCTGCCGCCATCCTCGGACCTTACGGAGACTATAATTCAGCCTTGGCGATGGCTTCTTCGGGCTATAATGAATCTGCACTTGCCATATTGTCGAAACTGAAGGAATTGGATGCCAAGGCTGAATATCTTTCTGCGATATTGCTTTCACGTATCGGGAAATTCGATGCGGCAGCCGGATTTTACCGCAGAAGCGTAGAGAAAGATCCTGCGATGCGGCACAGGGCGAATCTCGATCCCGAAATGGCGGAGGTGCTCGGTGCGGAACGCCGGCAAAGGATAAACTGAAATACCAATTAATAATAAACTGAAATACCAATTAATATTTGAAATATGTCTATGATTGAAAAAACTTTGAAGGCTGCGGCCTTCGTGGCGGTCTTTATTGCCGCAATGTCTTGTAAAACGGCTGAACCGGAAAGAAATGCTTCGTCTCCGGAGAGATTTTCCGTAAAGGTATCCGTTCCTGCAGTCGGAACGAAAGTGACGTCCGTGATGAATGAAGACAAGATAAACGATTTGCAGGTCTTTGTTTTCAGACCGGACGGGACGTTGGATGCCTATGCGTCTGGCAGCGGTACATTCCTGAATTTGGATTGTACTGCGGGTGATAAAAAATTCATAGCCTTGGCCAATGCTCCGGACATGTCCGGCGTGGCTTCGGAATCGGCATTGCAGGCAGCCCGTTCCGAATTGGATGAAAATTCTTTGGAAGGATTCGTCATGTCGGGGTCGGTTTCAGAGACCATATCCGAAATCTCCGAGGAGGTGGAAATAAGCGTAACGAGACTTGTGGCGAGGATTTCCGTACAGAAAATCACAAATGCCCTCTCGGCTCCGGCCTATTCCGATACGGATATAAAGTTGACCGGAATTTATCTTTCGAATGTGGCCGGAGACAGACAGTACCTGTCGGCGGGTACGACTACGCTGTGGCTCAACCGGCTCGGCGCGCAGACCGATGTTCCGTCCCTTCTTCACAGCGGAGGCATTTCGTACAACATAGAAAACGGGAGCAG
>CALUSD010000004.1 GCA_944323295.1 uncultured Bacteroidales bacterium
ATATTCGCGGCACTACGGGCCGCTTGCGAGTCTCGGTCTGCCCATTATCATCGGACAGTTGGGAATCATCTTGGTCAGTTTTGCCGACACGATGATGGTGGGACACTACCGGACGGAAGATCTCGCGGCAGCAAGTTTCGTAAACAATGTATTCAACCTCGTCATAATATTTTCGACGGGGTTTTCCTATGGTCTGACGCCGCTCGTCGGACGGCTCTTTGCGAAAACCGACCGGCAAGGAGTCGGCAGAATGCTGAAAAACAGCATCGCGGCGAACTCCGTCATAGCCATACTTCTCGTCCTGCTGATGTCCATCCTGTATATGAATGTAGACAGACTCGGTCAGCCGGAAGAACTCCTGCCTCTGATACGGCCATACTACATCGTACTCCTGGTATCGCTTTTGCCGATACTGATATTCAATGCATTCAAGCAGTTCGCCGACGGCATCACCGACACGCTCACGCCGATGTGGATACTGCTTGTGAGCAATGCCGTGAACATCTTCGGAAACTGGTGTCTGATTTTCGGAAAACTCGGCTGCCCGGAAATGGGACTGCTCGGGGCAGGGATTTCAACACTTGTATCCAGGATACTGACAGTTGTGATATTTGCCGGAATATTTTTCTTTTCACGCAAGTACGAGCCCTACCGGAAAGGATTTCTTGAGGGCAGCGTAAATAAAAGGGACTTCCGCATGCTGAACAGGCTCGGATGGCCGGTCGGACTGCAGATGGGAATGGAAACCGGCTCATTCAGCTTGGCAACAATCATGGTAGGCTGGCTCGGGACCCTGTCGCTTGCAGCTCACCAGGTGATGCTTACGGTCGGACAGCTCGGATTCATGCTGTACTACGGCATGGCAGCAGCGATTGCAGTAAGGAGCAGCTATTTTCTCGGGCAGGGAGATGTCGGAAACGTACGGAATTCAGCCAATGCAGGCTTCCAACTGATACTGATGATGGCGGCCGTCGTATCTGCCGGCATTTTCGTCTTCCGGCACAGCATCGGGAATCTGTTTTCCGATAATCCGGAAGTAGCCGTCATCGTAGCACAGTTGGCGATTCCGTTCATTGTCTATCAGTTCGGAGACGGAATGCAATGCGCATATTCGAATGCTCTCAGAGGAATTTCGGACGTAAAACCGGTCGTATTCATCGCATTTATCGCGTATTTCGCCATATCGCTTCCGGCCGGATATGTTTTCGGTTTCGTATGCGGATGGGGAATCACCGGCATCTGGATGTCGTTCCCTCTCGGGCTCACCACAGCCGGGCTTCTGTACTGGCTCCGCTTCCACAGGACTGTAAAAAGACTATAAAAAAAATGAGAATCGACACTCACGTGCAGACCCTCATACTAACCACATAATTAATAACACTAAAACTAATAACCAACATGCTGTAAAAGTTTGGGATAACTCTTGACCAGCACGCCATGAAATTTTACAATATCCGTGCCAAACTCGGATTTTTAATAAAAAAAAGAGGAATTTCAAGGCTTGCGAAGATGAGAAAACTGGAGTGTACTGTCGTACATGAGGATTTTCGAGTCAAGCGTAACGCGGAAATTACCCTTTTGGGCCGCCCTCTTCAGGAGGAAAGGACGTCGATGACGATGGTGCGGACCATGGACTTCAGTTCGGCAAGGAAATCGGTCGCCTGATATGTACCGGCCTCGATCATTCTCAGTTTCTTTTCCCATAATCCGGTAAGTTCCGCACTTTTCAGCAGGCCGTCCCTTATCGTACCGATGAGCTCCCGGCCCGTCTGCGTAGGATACAGGCTTTTCCGCTCCTTGCGTATGTAATTGCGCTTGTACAAAGTCTCGATAATGGCAGCACGCGTGGACGGACGACCTATGCCGTTCTCTTTCAGAGCATCACGGAGTTCGTCATTGTCGACCGTTTTTCCTGCGGTCTCCATTGCACGGAGCAATGTCGCCTCAGTATATGGCTTGGGAGGCGTCGTCCAGGTTTCTTTCAGCTGCGGGGAATGGGGACCGCTCTCCCCTTTTCTGAATTCCGGAAGAATGCCGTCGCCATTGTCCGAGGACACCTGCTTTCCGTCCGCATCGTCATTGTCCGGACAAGGGCTGTCGCCCTGCCGGACAGCAAAAACCACTCTCCATCCAGGCGTGACTATCCTTTTTCCAGCAGCCTTGAAATCGACGTCTCCAACCTTCCCGGACACGGTCGTCGTTGATATCACGCAGTCGGGATAAAAGGCCGCGATAAAACGCCTCGCGACCAAATCGAAGACTTTCTTTTCATCCGGAGTCAATGCCGATGAAGATATACCCGTAGGTATAATTGCATGATGATCTGTTACTTTCGAATTATCGAAAACCTTTTTGCTTTTCGGCAGTTTAGTCGATTTCAGTGGCGCGGCAAGTTCGGCATAAGCATCGAGACCGGCCAATATTCCGGGCACCTTGGGATATATGTCATCGCTCAGATATGTCGTATCCACCCTCGGATATGTGGTCACTTTCTTTTCATACAGAGACTGGATGAGTTTCAGGGTTTCATCCGCACTGAACGAGTATTTTTTATTGCATTCCACCTGCAGGGAAGTCAGGTCGAACAGTCTCGGAGCAGCCTCCTTTCCTTTTTTCTCGACGATATCCGTCACAGTAAACTCCGTACCCGACACCTCCTCCAAGAGTTTCTCTCCGTCTTCCTTTCTGTCGAACTTGCCTCTTGCAGCCGAAAAGACGACGTCCCGGTATACGGTTTTGAGTTCCCAGTACGGCGAAGGGACGAAATTGTCGATTTCATCCTGACGTTTCACTATCATGGCCAAGGTCGGCGTCTGGACACGGCCGATGGAAAGCACCCGCCTGTTGCCGCCATATCTCAGTGTATACAGACGCGTGGCATTTATGCCCAAAATCCAGTCTCCTATCGCCCGTGCCAGGCCTGCTTCATACAAGAGCCTGAAGTCGGTATCAGGTCTCAGATGCGAAAAGCCCTCCCTTATCGATTCTTCAGTCAGTGAAGATATCCACAGCCGCTTCACCGGACATTTGGCACCGGCTTTCAGCATCACCCAGCGCTGTATCAGTTCGCCCTCCTGCCCTGCATCTCCGCAGTTCACTATCTGTTCCGCGTTCTGCATCAGGGTCTTGATGATTTCAAACTGGTGTTTATATGTCTCGTTGTCTATCAGCTTGATTCCGAAACGCTGAGGTATGACCGGCAGAGAGGAGAGCATCCACATTTTCCATCCGGGATCATAGTCGTGCGGCTCTTTCAGCGTACACAGATGGCCGAAAGTCCAGGTCACCTGATATCCGTTTCCCTCCATATATCCGTCCATTTTCTTCGTTGCGCCTAACACTCCGGCTATTTCCCTCGCCACACTCGGCTTTTCCGCTATGCAAACTATCATTCCCAAAAATTTTCAAAACGCGAAGATAATATTATCTTTGTAAAATATGGTGCAAAAAACAGTTGCGCCGTTAACGGTTGGAACAAACTGCAGGCCGGGGACCGGGACCGGTTCATTCGGGCAGGCCGGATGCAGCATGATTGCGAATAAAGTATAAAACAACAGATTATGAAGGGAATTTTCAAATCAGCCGCAGCTGCGGCAATAATCGCCGCCGGCGCAATATCGGCAAACAGCTGTCAAGGCGGCAAACAGATTTACGGAAACTTAGACGATGCCGGAAACGATACTTTAGCAGTGTACATATACGATGCGGTGACCAACAGGCAGGTGGCAAAGGATACGATTGTCGCAAATGACGGTAAATTTTCTGTCGGTTTCAAGGATACGACCATGATGCTTGTATATATCGTACCTCTGCACCAGAACAGTCCCAACGAGCCGATTTTCTTCATGCCGGGCGAAAAGGTGAAGGTTTCCGGAAGCCTGTCGGCTCCCGTATACGGTGGCTCGGCGATCTACGACGGATTGGATGGATTTCCAGAATACAAAGAGTTTAAGGACAAGCTCGAAAATCTGTTCGACAGGGCCAAAGACATAGCCGAGAACGACATCACGGGGCAGCAGGGGCTGAACGCCGAATACGAAAAACTGATGGCTGCAAAAGACAGCGTCTACGCCGAATACATAAAGTCGAATCCGAACGACCCGGCTTCCGGCTATCTCGTAGCCCAGATGTATACAAGCCCTGAAAAGGCCTTTGAGTCATACAATATCTTAGGCAGCACGGTCAAGGAAAGCGCAATGGGCGAATTTCTGTCGAATATAGCATCCCAATACGAGTCCGCCATCATCAAGGAGCGGAACAAGGCTAATATCCAGCCAGGCAAAACGGCTCCTGATTTCGTATTGAAAGACATCAAGGGAAATGAACGCAAGCTCTCGTCCTTCAAGGGCAAATATGTACTTTTGGATTTCTGGGGGAAATGGTGCTACTGGTGCATGAAAGGGATGCCTGACATGAAAAAGTATTACGACAAATACCATGACAGGATAGAGTTCGTAGGCATCAGCTGCCGCGATTCGGAGGAAGTATGGAAAAAGACCGTGGAAGAAGAAGGGCTGAAATGGACGAATCTGTACAACGGCGACGAGGAGACTGTCCTGAACATGTATGCAGTCGAGGGCTTCCCTACCAAAATCCTCATCGACAGGAACGGTAAGATAGTGGAAGTATTCGTAGGCGAAAGCCAGGATCTTTACGACAAACTCGACGAACTGTTTTAAATCCGGCTCGCGCCTTTCATAATGTAATGCTTTGCAAATGAGCGGAAACGGAGACAAAAGAATCATCAGCAGGGAGCTTATCTGGGAATGCGCCCTGCTGATTCTGATATTGGGGCTCGGCATCATACTGTTCCAGCATGCCAAAATATTTTTCAGCGGCGTACTGGGGGCCCTGACACTCTACATTCTGCTGAGAAAACCGGCATTCAAGTTGACTGAAAAGACAGGGAAACCGGTACTTTCCGCCTCCCTGATAACTGTGGCCGTGGTACTTTTCATCATAGTGCCGCTGTCGCTTTTGGTATGGTTCATCATCGCCAAACTCCAGCAGGTCAACTGGAACACCGACGATATCATTGCACCTGCCATGCAGGTCATAGAGATAGTTAGGGAAAAGTTCAAGATAGACCTGATTTCGGAAAAAAGCATTTCTTTCGTAGCCGGAAAACTGACGGCTTTCGGGCAGTCGATTATCGGAGGCATCGGGGATTTCTTCATAAATATTCTTGCAGCCGTCATAGTGCTGTTCTTCCTGCTTACCGGCGGCAAGAAGATGGAAAACTATCTTTCATCCCTGATTCCGATGAAGAAGATAAACAAGCAGGAAACCATCGACAAGATAAATGTCATGGTGAAGTCGAACGCCATCGGCATCCCTCTCATTGCCCTGATACAGGGCATCATAGCATGGATCGGCTACATGTTTTTCGGCGTTCCCAACGCTTTTCTTTCGGCGTTTCTCACCGGTCTGTGCTCGATAGTGCCGATCGTCGGGACCATGATAGTCTGGGTACCGATAAGCATATATTTTGCCGTTCTCGGGATGTGGGGGAAAGCCATTGGCCTGCTGCTTTTCGGAGCGATTTTCATCTCACAGAGCGACAATCTGTTCAGATTCATACTGCAGAAGAAATTAGCAGACACGCATCCTCTGATAACCATCTTCGGTGTGGTGGTCGGACTGCAGCTGTTCGGCTTCATCGGCATCATTTTCGGTCCGCTTTTAGTATCGCTGTTCCTTCTGTTCCTGGACATGTTCAGAAAAGAGTATCTTGCCGATGACGAAAACTGAAAAACATCCATTGGAGCCTTTTTTGCCGCCAGGCGCCAGGATTCTCATGCTCGGCAGCTTCCCTCCGAAACGGGAAAGGTGGTCGATGGATTTTTTCTATCCCAATTTCAACAATGACATGTGGCGGATTTTCGGAACAGTCTTTTTCGGAGACAGGTCGCATTTCATCACTCCCGACGGAAAACATTTCGACAAAAACGCTGTTTCCGCATTCTGCGCGTCGGCAGGAATCGCCCTGTATGATACGGCAGAGGAAGTCAGACGTCTGAAAGACAATGCTTCCGACAAGTTTCTCGAAATCGTGGCTCCGACGGATTTGAAAAATCTGCTTATGCGGCTGCCGCAATGCCGGACTTTGGTCGCTACGGGCCAGAAGGCCGCAGAAATCGCCGCGGAAGCCCTGCATTGCGGAATTCCTGCGACAGGGAGTTTCGAGACAGGATGTTTTGCTGTCGGTACAGGCATTGCCGGGAATCGGGAAGACCCGGTTTCCGGCAATTTCAGACTTTGGCGAATGCCGTCATCCTCAAGGGCATATCCGCTTTCATTGGAAGCCAAAGCCGGCTTTTACAGGAAAATGTTCGATATGGAAGGTATCGGTCTTTCTATTCCGCTTTTCTGACATTTTACCGTAATTCATGAGGTTGGCTAAAAATTGAAATCAACATTTTCAATCACCCTCAAATTCAATTATTATGGTAAAAAAGTCTATCAAAGAAATCGCGTCGCTCTGGAAAGAGGACAAAAGACAGTATGTCAAGTTATCTACATTTTCAGCCTATGCTCTGATCATCGAGAAGCATATAAATCCCGTTCTCGGAGACAAAACCGAGTTGGATGAAGATACCATCCAGCGATTCGCGTTGAAAAAAATGGACGAAGGTCTGTGCAGGAAAAGCGTCAAGGATATTCTCATAGTCCTGAAAATGATAATGAAATTCGGGGCAAGATTCGGCCTGACGACTTTTTCGGACTGGAGTGTCAGATTTCCGGCAGCTCAGGAAAACAGGGATCTCGAAATCCTGCACCGGTCCGATCAGAAGAAAATCATGGATTATCTCGCCGGGCATTTTTCCTTCAGGAACTTAGGCATATACATCTGCCTCAGCACCGGCATGAGAATCGGGGAGATATGCGGTCTGACATGGAAAGATATCGATATGGACCGTGGAATCATTTCCGTAAGAAGGACCATCGAAAGGATATACATAGTAGATGGGGCGACAGGACACACCGAACTGACAGTCAATACTCCCAAGACGAAAAATTCGCTTCGGGACATACCGATGACAAGAGAACTGGCAAAACTCCTGCGGCCTCTGAAAAAGGTAGTGAACGATGATTTCTACGTGCTCTCGAATGACACCAAACCTGTCGAGCCCCGCAGCTACAGGAATTACTATAAAAAGCTGCTCGCCATGCTGGCCATACCTCCGGTCAAGTTCCATGGGCTGAGGCATAGTTTTGCCACCAGATGCATAGAAAGCAAGTGCGACTACAAGACCGTAAGCGCGATTTTAGGGCATTCCGACATCAACACCACGCTCAATCTGTATGTCCATCCGGATTTCGAGCAGAAAAAGCGCTGCATCGAACAGATGTTCAAGGGGCTGAGATAAAACCGGAGCAGGTTTTGTTCGTTCTTACTTCAACAAAAGATTGTTTCTGTATTCGGTAGGCCAAACATCTAATCGTTTCTGGATATACCGGCTGAAATAAGACACGGACGAGAAATTCATCCGCTCTGCAATTTCCGTCAAAGAGAGTTCTATTTGTCGGAGCAGGCGGATGATTTCCTGTATTGTGAAACGTTCAATCCAGTATGAGGCAGGTTTCCCCGCTTATCTTTTTACATATTTCAGACAGTTTGAACACACTGTCCGATGCCTTTCATTACTCAGTATCCTTTATTTATAGAATGCTCTGCCAAGATCTTCTATTCCTGCTTCTCCAGGCAGTCCTGGCCAGGCCTGTTTCATGGCCTCCACGAAATCCTGTGCCGTTTCATTTGCTGCAAGCAACTCTTTCATCTTTTTCAGATAGTCGATCTTGAACTTCACCGCATCGCGCACAGCCGCACCGCCGTGTCCGCCGATGAACAGCGTCGCACCCGAAGCCAATGAGTTTTCAGCCTCTGCTATTTCCGCATCAATAGCGGCAGAGGAAGAGATTTGCAGATGGCTGACATGAGCCTTCGCAGGAGTCCAGTGGGTGTAGTAAGCCTTGCCTCCAATCAGGATGCT
>CALUSD010000005.1 GCA_944323295.1 uncultured Bacteroidales bacterium
CCCTGAACGTGTCCAACTCGGTGCAGTTCAACATCCGCAATGACGCCCAGGGCTTTACCCGCCGCTTCATGAACCACTATCTGATGGCCGACGGCCGCCGTTTTACCGACATCGATGGTCATGAAACCATGTCTTATCTCGAGGAAACGAAGGGCAGAGACCCGAGAATGGCCCAGACAGTGCTTTGCCCTGGCTATGTCGCAGTAGGCGAGGAAACTCCGACTCCTAATGACATGACTTCGCTGACAGGTTACGAACCTATCAAGTTCGTGGCATCGGCGGACCAGAGCGGCGCGTCCAAAGGCACCTGCGACTGGCCGCTTATACGTGCCGCAGAAGTCTATCTGAACTACGCCGAAGCATTGGCGGAGCTCGGACGGATAGACCAGACTGCCTTGGATATTTCCATAAACAAGATTCGCGAAAGGGCAGACATGCCGGATTTGGTATTGACGGAAGTCACCGTAGACCCTTTCCTCGAATCATGCTATCCGCGTGTAGAAGACGGTCCTGACAAAGGCGTGATCTTAGAAATCCGCAGGGAACGCACCATCGAACTCGTGAACGAAGGCTTCCGTCAGTGGGACATGCTCCGCTGGAAGGAAGGAGAGCAGATGGTGAACAAGGACAAGCCTTACTACGGAATATATTTCGACGGACCTGGATTGTACGATATGGACGGAGACGGGAAGAACGACCTGGAAATCTACTATGACGTGCAGCAGAGCAAGCCGGCCGACGGTCTGACAGTGAAAAAGATAGGCTCCGACTTCGTGCTTTCCGAGGGTGACCATGGCTATGTCGAGGCGTGGTCTACCATCGAATGGGCATGGAATGACAGAGAGTATCTCTGGCCTGTACCGGCAGATCAGAGAGTGCTCACTGGCGGCGCTCTGACTCAGAATCCGGGCTGGACGGACAGTACGAACTTTAATTAGACTGAATTATGAAAATCTACAATATGATTTGTTTTTGCGTTTCTGTGCTGATGATTCTGTCCGGCTGCGGCAAATTCGATGACTCGGCACTCTGGAACGATGTGGACAAGGCCTACAACCAGCTGGATGAAATCAAGGCCTCGCTAACCGGGATGACCTCGCAGATAGAAATGCTTTCCGCGATAGTCGAAAACGGCGCCATTACCCATATCTCAGAAAATCAGGACGGGGGATACACCGTTCGCTACAAAGGGGCTGACAACGAAGAAAAGACCGTAGTCATAGCCGGAAAGGAAAACGTCACGACAGCCCCGCTGCTCGGTACGAAAGAAGAAGACGGTGTCCTTTATTGGACAATGACGGTGGACGGGAAAACGACGGACCTGACCGATATCGACGGCGAAAAGATACCGGTAGCGGGAAGAACGCCGCTGTTCACCATCGACAATGAAGGATACTGGTGTCTGAACGGCAACCCTCTTAAAGATGCCTCCGGCAACAAGATCAAGGCGGAAGGCAAGACCGCATCCGTAATCTCGAAAATAGAACAGGATGCCTCCGGCAATGCCGTACTGACTCTTGCCGACGGTTCGAAGGTCACAGTACCGGTTTTCGATGCATTCAACATCAGCCTTTATTATTCCGAAACGGAATTCATGAACGAACTCTCAATAGAAAGTTCGGCAGCTCCAGTCACGGTATCATACGTTATCGGAGGTCCGGAAGCGGACAATGTCATCATCAAGGCCATGCGTCAGAACAGCCTGACCGTAGCGGTCGATACCGATGCCAAAACCCTGACCCTGACTTTCGATGAGGGATTCGAGACCGGAAGTTTCGCCCTGATGCTGGCTGATGCGCAGGGCAACGTCATCATCCGTCCGGTTTATGTGACGGATTTGTCCGCAGTGCCTGAATACTACGGAATCATGACTGCCGAAGACCTGCTCGCCTTTACCGCCGCAGTCAACTCGGGCGCTTCTTTGACCCGCTACAAGAACGAAAACGGAGATGTAGTTCTGCTCTCGGATGTGGACATGTCAGGAGTGGAGACATATATTCCTGCAGGTACGGACGACAGACCGTTCGAAGGAGTGTTCGACGGGCAGGGATTCTCGATAAAGAACATAAAACTGAGCACCGATGTCACCTCTCAGCTCAATGTCGGCATTTTCGGGGTGTTGAGCAATGCGACCGTAAAGAATCTGACAGTGGGTGCCGAGGGCGATACCTGGACAGTGACCGGGACGGCAGCTACCAAAACCGCGATAGCGGGAGTGGCGGCAAAGACTGTGGAAAACGTGACTGTGGAAAACTGCAGAAACCATGTCTCATTCGATTTCAAGGCGACTGACGGCGCAAAAATCGTGATAAGCGTGGCCGGCATCGTGGGCGACGCGACAGGCCTGACCGTCACGAAATGTATCAATGACGCTAACATCCATGTCGCCTCACTCCGGAACACGGAATCGGGCGGAAACGGTTTCCAGCTTGCCGGTATCGTAGGGTACGCCAGGGCGGATCTGACCATGTCGGGCTGCGTGAATAACGGTGACCTTTCAGCTCCTACCGGGCGCGGCGGCGGACTTGTCGGCACTATGGGTACAGGTAGCATAAAGGACAGCGAGAACAACGGTACCATAGAAGATGACCGCGACGACGGGCAGTTCGGCGGAGCAACGACAGAATACGGCAAAAAACGTATGGGCGGTCTGGTCGGAGGAACTTCCGGCACCGGCACCATAGAGAACTGTACGAACAACGGTACCGTAATATCCCATACAGGCTGCCGCACGGGAGGCTTTGTAGGACACAACAACAAGGGATACATCATAAAAGGCTGTGTAAACAACGGAAACATCTTCTACCTGAATGCCCACAAAGACAATGGAGCAGGCTGGGCCTGCGGTTTCACCGGCGGGACTGCCGAGATTACCGGCTGTACAGGTTACGGGCATGTGGGCGACATCTCCCTGGTAGACACTCCTGATGCTGCCCCTCATGCCACGCATTACAATGCTGTAAAATATCTGCCGCTGGAGAGATACAACCCGGAAGACAACATGATAGACTGGGAGGCCGACTTCTACTACGAGATGACCGAGACAGCTTCCGCACAGCTTGCGGACGGTCTGAAATGGACTTCATATCAGTGGACGAACGTTCCCCGCAAGATGAATGTCCTCGAAATCGACCTTACAAGCTCCGCGATAGAGCTGACCACAGCTATGGCTGACGATATCGTGCCGAATCCGAATGCGAACAAAAATTCCAACAACGGATTCGTCATCCGCGAGACCCTCTCACAGCTCTGCGAGCGCAAACGCAGCGAAGGCGAGAACGTGCTTGCAGGTATAAATACCGGATTCTTCGATTCCAATGACGGTTTCCCGAGAGGAATTCATATCGAGGAGGGCGAGCCGGTATTCGTGAACAATCAGGGAGTCAGAACAGCTCTTGAAAATCATTCCTGGGCCTTTACCGTATTTGCCGACGGTACCGCAAGCTGCGCGAAGAAAACGTTCAAGGGCACATTGGAAATTGGCGGAAAGGAATACGAGTATTTTTCCATCAACGATACCATTGTCCGGCACGGACACCCTGGCCTTTATACCGCGAACGTCTATACTTCGAGGTACAGGGAAGTCCCTCACGCCGATCATCCGGAAATCACGAATCCTTTGAGCACCAGTGCATTCTATGTGGTGGCGAAATATACGCGCGAAGCCATGACCGTGAACGGAGGCTATGCCGAGGCTACGGTTTCCGCCGTTTATGACGGACGTACGACACCTCTGGACAAGGCTCCGTACCTGACTGCGGATGATGAGTTTGCGATTCAGATGACTGGTACGCCTGCCGGTGAAGTCGCAGCTGCCGTAAAGGTAGGAGATGCAGTGAAAATCAAGGCGAATGTGACTGTCGGAGGAGAGACAAAACCGGTTTACACCCAGAATTCCACCATGTACCAGTTCATGGTAAACGGCCGGGACGATACGGGCAGTCTTTCTGAGACTAATACGAACAATACCAAGTATGACCCGATGACCTTTGTCGGAATCGATCAGGCAGGCACGAAAGTATGGCTTTTCGAGGTAGACGGACGACAGATAGATGTTGCCGGGGGAGTATGGACATCGATGGGTGTCAAGGCGTACGAGGCATACAGGATAGCTGAAATGTTCGGAGCATACAATATGACCCGTTTCGACGGAGGCGGCTCGTCTGCGATGTGGGTATATGCCGACGGAGCAGGGAAACTTGTAAACACTCCTTCCGATAGCAAGGGTGAGAGGAGCTGCATGAACTACATTTATATCCGGACGAAATAACATATAAACAGAACTACGATGAAAAAAATATCGCATATATTCACATTTGTTGCCGGACTTGCCGTCATGGGCTCCTGCTCGTACGATGATTCCCTGCTAAGGGAGGAAATCGGCAAGGTGGACGCGGAACTTTCCGGCTATGAACAGCAGATGCTGTCTATGGAGGGGCAGATGTCATCCCTGACGGCATTGATAAACAGTTCGTTCATTTCCTATATCGGTACTGACGAGGCAGGGAACTATGTCGTCAGCTACATGGAAGACGGAGGCGATGTCAAGACTGTTACTTTGGCAGTCGACAGCGATGTCATCACGTCTCCGCTGATCGGTACCGGCGAATATGAAGACGGAAAGCTCTACTGGCAGCAGACCGCCGACAACGGAGAGACCTGGAACTGGATTCTCCAGGGAGGCGAAATGATGCCCGTAGGAGGCGAGGAGCCGGAAATAAGTATAGATGCTGACGGTTACTGGACCGTCAATGGCGAAAAGGTTTCGGGTGCCGACGGCAATCCCGTCCTGGCAAACGATGTCTCCAATATCCTGTTTTCCGGTGTGGAATATGACGAGGAGACCGGACTGGTGGTATTTTCCCTGGCTGGAGGCTCGTCTTTCAGCGTGAGAATGTTCGAGGCTCTGAATATTTCGTTCGATACTCCGTCCATCATTGCTGTGCCGGATCCTGCCGTTCCTGCGAAAATCGCCTATACGGTCACGGGAACTCAGGCGGACGAAGCTGTAGTGGACTGGTTTACAGCCTATAATGTGACAGTGGAAATCGACAAATACTCGAAAACCATCACTGCCACCCTTGCCGGGGATGTCGAAGAGGGAAATGTCGTGGTAATGGTTTCGGCAGGGGAGAATGTCGTGCTCAAACCACTGTACTTCACTGCAGGCACAGCGGAAATCCAGAAGCCTGTCTGGGATGACCGGTATGGCACAGGTACTGAAATCCAGCTCGATGGGGAGCTGACCGAGTTCGACCTGGAAGTATCGCACAATATCGACTATACGATGAGCATATCCGAAGACTGCTCCGACTGGCTCAGGGAGGCTCCGTCTACCAAAGCCGCAATGGTGACTACCGTTCATTCATTCGTGGCCGACTACTATGAAAGCGACCTCGGAGTGGATCGTGTCGGCACGATAACGTTCCGCAACGAACTTTATGACGTGACAGTCGAGGTGAAGGTCCGCCAGTCTCCTGTGGTACCGGAGGGGCCGGACGTGCCAGGTATTTCCACGGGAGCCGACCTGAATGCCTTCGTCCAGGCCGTGAATACGGGCTCAAGCACTTCCCGCTGGGAAAATGAGGCTGGAGAAGTGGTGCTGCTCAACGATATAGACATCTCGGCGATGACCGAATGGACTCCGATAGGTACGGGTACCGCTTCCGGAAACCCTGCATATACTCTGACAAATCCGTTTACCGGAGTTTTCAACGGCCAGGGCTTTGCCATCACCGGCATCAACTGGACGTATGATGTCACCAAGTCGCATCTGTTCGGTTTCTTCGGAGCCCTGCAGGGAGCTACTGTGAAGAATCTCACTCTCGGAAAGGAAGGGGATCAGATCACTGTCGTGGGTGCGACAATGGATATCGTATCCGTGGGAGCCCTTGCGGGATATGCCGAATCTTCTACAATTACCGGAGTGACAAACAATGTAAGCGTCATTCTGGCTGACAATAATGCCGCCGTGCCTGGAGACTGCAATGCTCTGATGATGCTCGGAGGTATCGCAGGTACGGTCAAGGCTCCGATGACGATGGGAGGCAGAGGCGACGATGCCGTGAAGAACTACGGCAATGTCAAGACAGGCACGATTACCAATACTGCCAACGGCGGTACCGGAATGCAGGTGGCGGGAATCGTGGCGTTTACGGTAGGTGTGAACGATGTCGAACTCAAGATAGACTATTGCGACAACTACGGTGAAATAAGCGCTCCGGCCGGACGTGGCGGCGGTCTCGTCGGAACTCTTGGCGGAAGCACTTCGGAAGTGGCTGTCACCGTGGTTTCGAACTGTACGAACTACGGTCTCATCCAGGATGACGAGGTAGGACAGTTTGCGGGTGACAAGAGCCAGTATGACAGAAAACGTATGGGAGGACTTGTCGGAGGTACAGTGACAAACAACAAGGGCATACGCATAGAATACTGTACGAACAACGGAAATGTGTTCTCGCATATAGGATGCCGTACGGGAGGATTCGTAGGACACAACCAGGCTACCATCACCGGATGTGTCAACAAAGGTGTCATCTTGTCGAATATAACTGCGAATGACAAAGGCGAGCCTCAGCACGGACCGGGCTGGGCCTGCGGCTTCAACGGCAACAAGTCCCTCATCACCAACTGTGCAAAAGGCGGACGCGTGGGTGACTGGGATACCTATAAGGACAACCCTTCTGCTGCTCCTGAAGCATCTAATGACAATGCCGTCTGCTATATGAGCGCAGACCGTTACGACCCTTCACTCAACAACTAAACCGACTTGTTTATGAACAGAATTTTCAAATATGCTGCAATGCTGGCGACAATGCTTCTCCTTGCCCTGTCCTGTGCCGACGTGGAATCGGAACTCCAGGGCCAGATAGACGGGATCAAGGACCGCATAGAGAAACTCCAGGGCAGGATAGATGCCATGAACGGCCAGCTGACTTCATTGAGTCATATCACATCAGGCAATGTCATCACCTCGGTAGAGCAGAATTCCGAGGGCAAGTATGTGATAACATATCTCGACAGCAATGACGAGACCAAGACCGTTGTCATTGCTACCATGGATCAGATGGTCAATGCTCCCGTCCTCGGCGTACAGCTCGATGAGACGAACAACCTCTACTACTGGACTGTGACCGTAGACGGGCAGACAGACTACCTTATGGACGGAGACAACAAGGTGCCGGTGAGCGGCTACACTCCGACAGTTTCCGTGGATTCGGAGGGTTACTGGACAGTGAACGGCCAGAGGGTGAATGACGGGTCGGGAAATCCGATTCAGGCCAATGACGGAGAAAGCTGCGTGTTCAAGGCTGTGGAAATCACAGCCTCCGGCGACCTCCAGATCACCCAGGGTGATGGCTCGGTCATCACATTGCCTGTGCAGAACGCTCTGAATCTGACCCTTTCTACCGCCATCAACACCACTGTTTCCTTTTCAGCGGAGTCTCTGCCGATTTCGTATGAAGTCACCGGGACCAACGCAGACGGCGCAATGGTGGCCATAGCCGAAGTTTCCGGTGCCGAAGCTGAAATAGACCGCGACAAAAAGACCGTGACACTGACTTCCATGGAGGATTCCGGATACATCATCATTTTCGTCAATGATTTCGGCGAGCACACCGTTCTGCGGCCTGTGTTCTTCGAAAGGGCTACAAATGACAACCTCGAAATCCGTACGGCCGAAGACCTGCTTCTGTTCGCGCAGAACGTCAATGCCCGGACCGGTGCCGAGAAGATGAATGTCAAGCTGATGAACGATATCGACATGAAGTCTGTCGCAGACTGGACTCCGATAGGGAACGGTACGTTCAACGGTACGGCATACGAGGGTGCCGCCTTCTCTGGAACATTCGACGGCCAGAATTTCAGCATCAGGAATCTGAAACTCGTATCCGACCTTACAGGCGAGAATGTTGTCTACGGTCTTTTCGGTATCCTCGACGGGGCTACGGTGAAGAATCTCACCATAGGCGCGTCCGACAGCGATGCGAGTGAATTCACATTCTCCGCCGACGGTGTGGCCAGCGCAGGGGTTTTTGCCGGAGCCATGATATCATCTACAATGGAAAACTGCGTCAACTATGCTCCGATACATGTCAAGGGAAATCTGACCGACAACAAACGGACTGCCGTGGGCGGTTTTGCCGGCTATGTATATGGCGCGGAAGCCCTTTCGACACTCAGAAACCTGACCAAC
>CALUSD010000006.1 GCA_944323295.1 uncultured Bacteroidales bacterium
TGTTCCGATGAAAACGGATCAAACGGTGTCCTGAAATGTCCGCGGCTGTCCCTGCCTCTCATGAAGTCCTTTATCGGGTCAAAATAACGGCGGTATGACCTGCTTCTGTCCAGGAAATATTCATGATCCTCGTCATAGCCAAGGATTTTGGCCGCCACTGCTACGGAGGCATCCGCTATGGCATATTCCATATCGTATGCTACCGATTCAAGCATCTTGTCGCAAGGGATATAGCCGTATTCCATACGCAGATCCTGTCCCCGGTCCGGACGCATTGCCGAATTCTTCATGGCCTCGAATGCAAGTTCCTGGTCGAAACCTCCTAATCCCTTTATCACGGCGTCGGCCACAGGCATGATGCCGGGATTTCCGACCATGCAGTCAGTCTCGCAGCCCCACAGATGCCATACCGGAAGTTTGCCCTGATGCTGATATATTTTCAGCATCGTATTTATCATGTCCGGAATCTTCTCCTGATGGATTATAGTCATCAGAGGCATTGCAGCCCGATAAGTGTCCCACAGTGAGAATGTCGTATAATTCGTAAAATCTTCCGTTTCATGTATCTGATGGTCAGCTCCGTAATAACTTCCGTCCACATCACAGAATATTGACGGAGCAATCATCGTATGGTATAAGGCTGTATAGAATATCTTCCTTGCCGATTCGTCTCCGGTCTCTATGACGATTTTCGACAGCTCGTCGTTCCACACCTTGTCCGCAGCATCCGCTACGGCATCGAAGTCCCAGCCCGGAAGTTCCGCAGACAGATTCTTCCTCGCGCCTTCGATGCTGACAGGAGACAAGGCCACTTTCAGAAGAACCTCTTCATTCTTCCCCGTACTGAAAGATGCCCGTCCGTACATATCGTCTTTCCCGTGCAATGTAAAGCTGTCGAACGGCTTCGAGAATTCCGCAACAAAATATACTCTCTGGTCCTTTGCCCAGCCTTTCGACCAGCGGCATCCTTCGATGCGGTTGTTTCCGACCGCCGTCATCTCCGTCCTTGCCGGCTCG
The DNA here is from genome assembly GCA_944323295.1 of uncultured Bacteroidales bacterium. Taxonomy (GTDB): domain Bacteria; phylum Bacteroidota; class Bacteroidia; order Bacteroidales; family UBA932; genus Cryptobacteroides. The sequence continues at coordinate 1,018 of CALUSD010000006.1, forward strand.
TCCCAACAGCCGCCGTTCTCCAAGTCAAAGACAATGGCAGCATCTTCGGCCTCCGGGAATGCATATCTGTGAAACCCTACCCTTGCGGTAGCCGTCAGTTCCGCAGTAATGCCGTACCGTGTCAGCGGAACGCTGTAATACCCCGGTCTGCAGATTTCTTTCGATCTGTCAGCGTATGACCACAGGCCGGAATCTGGATCATCCTCCGTACCTCTTGCGTACCTGACATCCCCTGTTACCGGCATTACCGTAATGTCAAACAGGTCTCCGATACCGGTTCCGCTCAGATGGGTATGGGAGAATCCTATCACTGTGGAATCACTGTCATGATAGCCGGATGTCCAGTCCCATTCTTCAGGAATGCTCGTCGGGCCGAGCTGGACCATTCCGAACGGGACATTCGCTCCCACGAATACATGCCCGTGTCCGCCTGTGCCGATTTTCGGATCGACTAACAGCGTGAACCTGTCAGTCCCGGTATCATTGCAGGCTGGCAGCATTACCGCTACTGCGGCCAATATCAATAATTTACGGTTCATATTCCTGTCATTTTTCAAAAACTACAGTTCCGGCTTCAAGCAAATCAGAGTGTGAGATCCGGAAGCCTTTTATGTATTTCCCTCCGGCCTTGACCCTCGATGAATATCCGTCTCCTGCCCTGTTCTCTATCACCAGAAGATCATGGCCTCCTGCATACTCCGGGTCGAGACTTATCTCCACCTTGTCGAAAGCAGGCACCGTAAGAGTGTACGACGGATTCCCCGGACAGTCAGGATAGAACCCCATCATCGAGAACACCGCCCAGGCTGACATCGTCCCCGTGTCATCATTCCCCGGAATCCCGTCCGGAGCAGCCCTATAATATTTATCCAGAAGTTCCCTTACAGTCTTCTGCGTCCGCCATTCCTCTCCGGGAAAATAGCTGAAAAGATACGGATAGGCTATGTCCGGTTCATTTGCAGGATCGTATAATCCTTCGTCAAAGACCATCTGGAGTTTCTCCACGAACTTCTTCTTTCCGCCCATCAGTTTTGCCAGCCCCTTCACGTCATGAGGAACATAGAACGTATAGTTCCATGCACTTCCTTCATGGAATCCCGGTGCCGTCTCGAAATTCTCTCCCTGACGCGGATCAAAAGGAGAATAGAACGAGCCGCCAGCCGTCAGAGGCCTGAGCGTCCCGTATTCGGGACAATAATAATGTCTGTAACCTAAGGAAGCCTTCCTGAACCTCTCCGCGTCTGTCTCATAACCGAGAGAGTCCGCCAGTACGGACAATGCATAATCCGCCACATAGTATTCAAGGGCATGGGAAACGGCATTGTCTCCGGACAGGTCGGCTGCATAAACGCCCAAAGGGATATAGCCTTTTTCAAGATAAGGGTCTATGTCGGGACGCATCCTGTTCTCCGCTCCCGGCGTAGTCGCAGACTTGACGAACGCCTCATATGCCGTCTCCATATCGAAGTCTCTCAGTCCTTTCAGCCATGTATCGGTGATGACAGGAATGGCAGGATCTCCCTCCATAGTGAAGGTTTCGCGTCCGTAAAGCTCCCATTTCGGCATCCAGCCCCATTCCTTGTAAATGCCGATCATCGAACGCACCATGTCGAGCTGCCTCTCAGGATAGAGCAGGGTCATCAGCTGATGCAGGTTACGGTAAGTGTCCCACAGCGAGAATACCGTATATCTGGCATGACCTTCAGCCGCTTTGCCGATGCCGTCGCTCTCCATCAGGGGATATTCTCCGTTCACGTCGTTCAGGACATTCGGATGTATGAGCGTGTGGTAAAGAGCCGTATAGAAAACCGTCTTCTGTCCGTCCGTGCCGCCATGCACCTTTATACGGGACAGATCCTCCGACCACCGCGCCTCGGCATCTTGCCTGACCTTGTCGAAATCGAACACACCTACCTGCTCCGCATCAAGGTTTTCACGGGCGTTTTCAATGCTTACGAACGATACGCCCATCTGAACCTCTATCTGCTCGCCTTCCGATGTGTCGAAACTGAACCAGTAGCCTATATCATCCCCGGCAAGCTCCCGTCCGTAGTCCGTGTATATCTTGTATTTCCCGTTGTCCGGTGTCCATTCTGCTTCCACGCCTTTCATCGGTCTCTGTTTCTTCCAGTAGCCGCTTGCCTTCGGTGTCTTGCTCACGCGCATAACGAAGTATATCGGAAAGACTGCCTGCGGATTGTAACAGAACGTGCCGAGCAGTTTCATCCCTTCTATTTCGGTGTCGCTGACCTTTCTCACCATCGCACCGGTCTCGTTCGTCAGGCCTTCCCCGAGATTCAGCAGGATATTCCCCTGACCTGCAGGAAAGGTGTAGCGTTCTGCGGATGTCCGCATCGTGGCCGTGACCTCAGTCCTGATGCCGGATGCCATCAGCAGATTCGAATAATATCCGGGACTTGCCTTTTCGTCAGTGTATTCCGAGCCGTAGACATGATAGTCAACATGAAGCGGTCCTGCAGTCGGCATCACGAGCAACGAGCCTAATTCCGGACAGCCGACACCGCTGAGATTCACATGGCTGAAACCTGTGAAATACTTGTTTTCATAACAGTACGGAGTCGACCACCAGCGGCTGTCCTTGTCGTACACATTCATGTCGGAGCCCATCACATTGAACGGGGACACGGACATCATCCCGTTCGGGCATACGGCGCCGGGATTGGTCGCCCCGAAGTTGGTCGTGCCTATGAACGGATCGACATAGTCCACCGGATTGATGGCAAGGGCCGTGACCGATGCGCAGAATATCAGCATGAGAATTCCGACTAATTTTTTCCGGAACTCCTCTTTTATGCGGCACCTATCCTTGCGCGAGAAAAAAGCAAGGTTATGTGCGGACTGGTGTATCGGAATCATACGATGTTGTGGTGTTTGGTGAAGTCTATGATTTCAGGGATGTAGCCGAAAGCAAGGCCGACTACCGTGTCAGCGCAGCCGTAATAGACAGCGACACGGCCTGTGTCAGGATCATGCAGGGCGGCACATGGGAAACATACGTTCGGGACATCACCTGTGCACTCGTATATGGTTTCCGGATGAAGAAGATAAGGACCTGTCCTCGCTATCACTTTCCACGGCTGGTCAAGGTCAAGCAATGCTGCACCGAAGGAATAGTTGTATCCATGGCAGGTGCGGTGCACCCCGTGATAGAACATGAGCCATCCTTCCGAAGTCTCTATAGGCGTCGGTCCTGCACCGATCTTGCAGCACTGCCATGCGCTTTTCTCGAAGTCCGACGGTCCCATCACGAAACGGTGCCTGCCCCAGAACTCCAGATCAGGAGACTCCGAATAGAATATGTCCCCGAACGGAGTATGTCCGGTATCGCTCGGCCTCGAAAGCATCGCGAAACGGCCGTTGATTTTCCGCGGGAACATCACCCCGTTGCGGTTGTACGGAAGGAAGGCATTTTCCAGCTGATGGAATGTCCTGAAATCGTCCGTCCACGCCACACCTATGGTCGGGCCGTGGTATCCGTTGCACCATGTCACATAATATCTCCCGTCAATCATGCAGACGCGCGGATCGT
>CALUSD010000007.1 GCA_944323295.1 uncultured Bacteroidales bacterium
GGCCTCCGGCCAATGCGTCACCGTCTATATCGATGGTGCGTCTGTAGCTGCCTTTGCCCATGTAAGGCAATCCTCCCGAACGCCCGGTCTTGATATTGGCGATGGTCTCGTTGTTCTGGACAATGGCGACTTCCTGCAGGTCGTTGGCCCTGTCGAAAGGCCCTGTTATCGCCCAGTCATGCGGTATCCGGACTTCCTGCCATCCGTCTGCGGCCGCGATATTGTGGTCCCGCCGGAACTCCCATCCGGTCAGCAGTTCACTGCTCCGCTCCTGCGCATAGACGAGGCCGGAGCAGATGGCCAGGACGGTTGTTGATAGTAATGCATTTATTTTCATTCTGAATCGTTTTATTCCGCTGCCGCCTCTGTGAATGCGTCGAGGGCGTGTGTAGGCATGTTGTTTTTGAATGCACCCATCTTGTAGCTTTCGCTTGTCGGAGTTTCCGGCTCCCAGTAGAATACCCCGAGACAGTGACCGGTAGCCTTGGCTCCGGTGATAAGCCTTGTCAGCATATCGTAGGTCTCGTCAGGCATGTCGTACGGCATGCCGATTTCGACTATCATGACTTCGTGTTGAAAAGTATTGTACATAGTCGAGATATTTGTAATGCAGTCGTCCACATTCTGATTGATGGTCGCCTGCCAGTCGGCCGTTTCGTCATCGTAAGGGTAGAGTGACAGTCCGATGATATCGTATTTGCCGTTGTATTTTCCAAGGGCATCCCTGAATACCGTATTTGCAGGATTCATACTGTTTCCTCTATCCACATGCACTATGACTTGTGCCTCTGGATACACTTCCTTTACAGCGTCATAGCCGGCGTTTATGAATGCGGTGAAATTCTCCGGATGAGCCGAAATGCCGAACCCGCTGTTGTCGTAGAGGCTTCCACCATTGTTTGTAGCGGCAGTAGCGTTGTTGCTGTCATCGACAGCAGTGTGATACAGCATTCCGGTCGTAACCTCATTGCCCACCTGCACCCATTCCACATCCACGCCATTGTTTTTCAGCAAGGTCAGGACTTCTGTCGTGTGAGCGGCTACCGCATTCTTCATTTCCTCCGGAGTGTAGTCGAGCCATGCCGCAGGAATCAGCTGTCTGCCCGGATCGGCCCAGGTATCGCTGTAGTGGAAGTCAATCATTATCCTCATGCCGAGCCTTTGGGCACGTAGGGCCTTGACGAGAAGGTCGCTCTTGTTGCACCAGCCGTTCTCCGGATCCACCCATACCCTCAGACGGATGGAATTCATTCCGATTTCTTTCATCAGGGCAGTACACTCACGAGGATTTCCATCCTTGTTGTAAAATGTGATTCCGTCATGTTCATACTCGGTCACGCTGCTGATGTCGGCTCCGAGCGCGAAGCTTTCACTTGTCCAGCCGTCATTCTCACCGGAACCTGTGTCCGGGGTGTAGTTCGGGTTTACCTCGCTGCATCCCATTCCGAGGACTGCTGCGACAAACATTGATATTATCATATTTGATGAAATTCTTTTCATAAAACTTGTCTTTAACGTCTGTTCGACGATTTATCATATTTTCGGACAAACTTATTCCTGTTTTGTCAGGCTGTATTTCAACGATTTGTAGTCACGCAGGTCGACCGTGACGAGATACTGTCCGTCTTCTGCCACTGTGATGTCGGCTCCGTTTTTGGCAAGACTGCCGTCAGCCCCGCCGTAGACGTAGTTCCCGGCATCATCGAGCCTGAATGTGAGGCTGCTGCCTGCGGCAATGCTTACTGTAGCTTCCCACATCAGAGTGGTGGTGTTGAAAGCCATTGCCGTTTCGGTATCATTGACGACAGCGTGTATGTTGCTGCCGAGGAATTCTCTTGAGAACGTCAGATTTGCAAGGTTTACGTTGAAGATGTACAGACCGAGATTACCGGTAAGCCAGCATGCTCCTATTCCGTCATCTCTGTTGGCAGCGGTTTTTTCCTGCAATACCATGTCAGTACTGTTGCCGTACCTTTTTTCTTCGCCTATCGTTCCTATGTTTATGGATGTCCGGCTTGCCGTGCAGAAAATATAATTTGTCAGAGTTCCCCATGATGAACCGGAGGAGAAGAAACCGGTATATGTTCCGGTCGCCTCGGCAGGGTAGAATACCGCGGCATCTTCCGCGATGTCCTCTAAAGGCCATCCACTGTCCCATGTATAGATTGCATACAGCGTCTCAGGATAAACCGGTCCTGCTTCGCCGGTAATATCCGTGATTTCATACGTCATGGCGTTCAAATCAAGGGTGATCCTGTACTCATGTCCGCCCTCTGCGGCAGTCGAAGGCGTGAAATAGCCGCTTCCTGCCGAAAGTGTTCCGTCAGTATCATTGTCGGTATAGGACAGAGTTTCGCCGTTAACGAGGAATCTTATTCCGTCTCCCCATGAACTTATTTCCGATTCGGCGGTGTAGACGCCGGTATTGGCTGAAACAGCCATCGTGATTTCAGTTCCGGACAGATTCAGTGTCACCGATTCTACCGGTACCGAGCTCCAGTTTCTCCGGTCGAAGTCGGCAGTGACGTACGAGTAGGCGTTGCCGCTTCCGAGATAGCTTATCGGATACATGTCAGCTCCGCTGTGAAGCCTGTAGTTCGCTTCTTCGCTGTTTGCTACCGGTGCAGAACCGTAGACATGGGCTGCAGAAGCCGGATCTTCGTCGTCTCCGAACTTGAAGGTGTAGCCGGTGGTGAGATTGCAGAATCCGTTATAGACATTGCCGGCGCCTTTTGCGAGTTTGCCTGCCGTCGATGACGGAATTTCTCCGGACAGACTGTAGATGAATACGTTCTCCGTTCCCGGTACTTCATATCCGCTGTCTTCCGGCCAGTCGACAGGGATTTCCTGTTCTCCTTCGAGGAGTTCCCATGTCATGTCGGCAAGGCGCAGGATCAGAGTGTAGGTACCTGCTTCCGGGATGACAAGACCAGTGGATGCGTTTGGTGCACCTATGGACAGTGTCCCCTGTGTATGAGAGCCGTCCCCGGCAGCGATCAGAGTGAATTTCGTATCGACAGGCTTTGCCTCGCCCGTAGTCCTGTTGTACAGCGTGCCCCATTCGTCGAGCTGCACTTCCGTATTCGCGGCCGGAGTAGTAAACACAGCCCGCCATGCCGTATTTCCGGAGTTGTATTCGAACTGGGCGTTGTCGTTCTCACCTTCTCCGTATTGCAGCCACATGCTGCGGATTCTCATGGCCGACCATTCCATATCCGCCCTGTCCATAGTCACGTACCAGCAGGCGTATGCGTCTGTATCGGTAGGGGTCTGTCCTTCAGGAAACCAGCACCCCCAGTGGTAGATGTCGGTAGTGGTCTCGAGGGAGAATGCCGTGCCTTTGGATCCGTCGTTTTCCGTACCGTAGATGCTGTTGTCCCCTTCCATGAAATAGAAATCGTACCAGTCGTTCGGAACATTCACGAATCCGGCATATTCTCCGTCGCCATCCTCTCCTGTTGCAGGCAGGGTGGCGAATGCAGTGAAATCAGGGGCAATGTCACCGGTTTCGATAAGTCTGACGAAGGACCAGTCTACATAGTAGGAGGTGACGTTGATTTCGAGAACGGCTCCGTATAGTGATCCGGTGTTTTCTCCTAATGCGGTCCTGATACGCATGTAAAGGGGAGCCTGTACCCCGGCCTCGTATCCTAAACGGGAGAGGATGCCGTTGAGTTCGGAACATATCAGCTGCAGCGAGTATTGTCCGGCAGCGACACTTATTTCCTCTACTATGGAGAAACTTTCGTCCGCAGAGAACTGTACCGCATTTATCACGGCATCGTCTCCGACCTGGGCATCGGGGTTGTTGAGAACTATGTTTCCGGTCTCGTCCCAGTAGAGGGTGAGAGCAAGGGACGTGGCCTTGTCTATGTTCAGGACGAGATCCCCGTCCGGAGTCATTATTTCCGAGCCGCTTTCGCGGTCGAGGGTAGCTATGAGCATTTCCCCGTCTTTCATGCAAGAAACCGACAGGATGGCCGCCATAGTCAGTATTATATATCGTATTCTTTTCATCATGATCATGCTTTATGTTCGTTTGAGGTTTTCTTCCTGTCGTCAGAAACCGATTTCACTATTGACTGTCTGCATTTCAGGATTTACGGAATATTCCGCTTCCGGTATGGGCAGGAACCGGAATTTCGTATCCACATCCTTGCCGGAGAGGATATTGCCTTTCCATTGCCAGTTGTACTGTGAGGTGTACTTTCCGAAGCGGATGAGGTCTGTTCTCCTGATGCATTCCATATATAGCTCCCGCAGCCGTTCTTCGCAGAGAAAGTCGAGGGTGAGGTCGCTTTCGTCGATATTTCCGTCTATGGAGCCGAATGCACGTTCCCTGATGTCATTCACTAAGCCGACGGCCTGGCCTTTGGTATATCCGTTTCCGCCTCTTACCACTGCTTCCGCCAGCATCAGATACACGTCAGCAAGTCTGAAAACAGGAAAGTCGGTATTGGCCCCGCCGCCTTCTCCGCAGAAACTGGCAGGTCCACCTTCGTCGGTCAGGTTGGTCCATTTGCATACCCGGTATCCGGTAGAGGCATCGTCATGGGCCGATATATCCTTGCTGCGCGGAGTTTCGTTGTATCCGGTAGTGTTGTCCTGATCATCCTTTATAGCAGTCCTGTCGTAGCTTATGAAGCATGCCCTTGAATCCCCGGCTTCGAATGCATTGACCAGGTCGGGACGTGCGCGGAGATTATTCCAGGCGCCCGAGCCTTCCGTGCCCCAGACATCTTCATAATCCTCGAAGTTAGCGAGCACTTCTCCGCAGGTGATGAACGTGGTGGCATCCCAGGTGGTGGTGTTAGTTCCGTCGCAGGCAAGGGCGAAGATGATTTCATTCGTGCGGAGATGGTTGTCTCCGTTGAACAGTTTCGAATAGTCCTGCTCAAGGCTGTATCCGTCATCCATCACGTGCTGGCAGGCTGTAATGCACTCGTCATAGTATTTAGTCCCTGTCCAGGTTTCGCCGTTCAGATAAAGACGGGCCAGAAGTGCGTATGCGGCACCTCTGTTCGCATGTCCGTAGTTCGTTTTTTCAAGCAGGGGAGCTATGGCTTTGAGTTCTCCCGTCACATAGCCGAACATCTGCGTCCTGTCGTAAGTCTGAGGAATATAAATGCCGACACCGTCGCTTTCCGTAACGAACGGCATCCTGTTATAGAAATCGATGGCCTGAGTGTAGGCATATGCGCGGAGAAATCTCGCCTCGAGACAGTATTTCTCTATCTGTGCGCGCTGGGAGCCGTCGAACTTCGAAAGCCTTTCTTCATCGGTGGCGTTCCTTATGAATTCGTTGGTCATGGCCACGATGTTGTAGATATGATAGTACATTGCGGAGCACCAAGGATCTCCGGCATTCCAAGAGAGACCGTTTACATCGGTAAGACTTTCACCGGCAAGCCATATGGCGTCGCATGCATCCGTAGAACAGTCCTGGAACATCATCAACGTTCTGATATAGTTCTGGCTTCTGGCTTCGGTGGAGACGCTGCTGATTCGCTGTATCAGCGCCGCATATATGCCGCCGAGGGTCATCTGGTAGCCTTCTACGGAGGTGTAGACATCGTTCGATGTCGTGTTTGTGTGTGGGTACTGGTCCAATGAGCCTACGCATGAGTAACTTCCTGCCAGCAATGCTGCGGTAATTATCGTATATATGATTCTTTTCATTTCTTTCAGGATTTTAGAATGTTAGACCGATTCCGAGGGAATATATTCTCGGTCTCGGGTAGAAATTCTGGTCCACGCCGAGATAGATTTCAGGATCTACTCCTGAATATTTCGTGATGGTGAATACATTCTGGACCATGAATGACAGATTCAGTCCTACCGTATCCTTTATCCTGCCGAAATCGTAGTTGAGGATGAGGTTGTCCATTTTCAGGAACGAGGCATTCTCTACATAATGGTCTGAATATATCTGTCTTGTCCGGAATCCTGTCTCTATGTAGCTCGTGGATAGATTGTACAAGGCGTTATCGGCGTATTTCAACGTTTCGAGAGCTCCGTTGTTGGCGGCAGTGGCGTTGTAGGCGTAATTGCCGACATTGGTCCTGAGAGCCGTGCTGAGTGTCAGATTTTTCCATCTGAGCGATGTGCTGAGCCCGAACATGAAATCCGGTGACGGAGAATGATAGAAATATCTGTCGTCTATATTGATCTGTCCGTCTCCGTTCAGGTCGGCGTAAAGTCCCTCTATCGGTTTCCCGCTTTCGTCGTAGACCTGTTTGTATACATAGAATGCATAAGGGGTTTCACCTACGGCAAATGCCTGTACCTGGCGGGCGTCTATTGTTGCCCCGACAAGCGTCGGTGCAACGTCGGCATTTTCTATCAACGACAGATTCGTGATCTTCACTTTCTGCCATGTCATGTTTGCCGAAAGGCTCCATGTCCAGTCTTTTGTATCTATAGGAGTGGCGTTTATGTTCACTTCCACACCTTCGCTGTCCACGTTGCCGACATTGGTGGTGATGGTCCGGGAGAAATTCGTACCGGCAGCGGCAGGGACAGTGGCAAGCAGGTCGCTCGTTTTTCTCGTATAGTAGTCTATACTTCCGGAAATCCTGTCATTCAGAAACCCGAAATCGAGGCCGAAGTTCCATGAGGTGGTGGTTTCCCAGGTGAGGTCTTCCACGTATGCTCCAGGCTGGTAGTACAGACTGTAGTTTCCGTATCCATTGGTGATGTACTGGGAATTGCTGCCGGATATGTAGTAGACAGGCAGGTATCCGTAGTTTCCGATGCCGTCCTGCTGTCCCGTGATTCCGTATGATGCCCTGAGTTTGAGATTGTTCAGTATCCCGTTATTTTTCAGAAAGCCTTCTTCGGCCAAGTTCCAGGCAAGCGCTACCGAAGGGAAGGTACCCCATCTGTGGTCTGGGGCGAAACGTGACGAGCCGTCCCGACGGATGGTTGCGGTCAGCAGATAGCGTCCGTCGAAAGACCAGTTGAGACGGGCATAATAGGAGAGAAGAACGTGCCTTTGGTCGTTTGCCGTCCATGCTGCGTTCAGGCTTGTCGTCTTGTCGGCTGCATAGCTGTCCCCTGCGGATACGTATGATTTCCAATATTGCCAGTCATAACCGGCTGTGACATCTATTTTTGACTTTATGGCTTCAATTTCTTTGGTGTAGTTCAGATAGGCGGTGAACAGCCTGTTTTCGGCGGTATTAGGCCCGGACGGGGTGTACAGACCTCCCTGACGCCAGTACTGTGCAGCCTCGGTAGGGGCGAACACCTTGCTTGAGGCTGACGCATAGTCATAACCGCCGGTCACATGCAGTTTCAGCTCGGGGAGAAAATGCATTTTGTAGTCAATGTCTATATTGGCTATCACCCTTTTCATGTTTTCCCTGCTGTCGTACTGTTCGAGCAGACCGAGCGGGTTGAGGGTGGCTCCGGTAGATACGGGTTCGCCGTTCGAAAGGATTTCGCTGTATCCGCCATAGGCATCGCTGCCGGAATAGACCGGTCTTGTCGGGTCGCCGACAGTAGCATTGTAGATGGCGGAGCCTGACTGGGCGTATCTGTTCTTGTTTATGGCCCCTTTTGCGCTGAGCGTGATTTTTAGATGGTTATCGAAAAACGACGGGCTCAGGTTTATGTTCCCGGTGTATCTCGTGGCGTTGTCCGTCCTGACGATACCGTCCTGATTGTAGTAGCCGAGGGATACCCTGAACGGGAAATTTTTAGTGAATTGCCCTGCTACGCTCAGGTTGTTGTCCGTTCCGAATGCGTTCTGGTATATATAGTCGTTCCAGTCCGTGAATCCGTTTGTCTGCCAGTCTCCGAGCAGGTGGGCGTAGCCTTGGTCCGTGGCTAACCGTATGAATTGCTCGGGAGCGAGCATCTCGGCCGTTTTGGTCTTGTTCTGCAGGGACAGGGTGGTGTTGAATGCAATGTCCAATTTGTCGCTCCGCCCTTTTTTCGTGGTGATGATGACTACGCCGTTCGATGCCCGGGAGCCATATATGGCAGTTGAGGACGCATCCTTGAGTACTGTCATGGATTCGATGTCGGCCGGGTTTATAAGAGAGAGAAAATTTGTGCCCATACCGCTGACTCCTCCGCTTTCGAGTGGAACTCCGTCGAGTACGATCAAAGGGTCGTTGGATGCGTTCAGGGATGCTCCTCCGCGGATACGGATGGTGCTTCCGCTTGTAGGCGAGCCACCGTTGGATGTTATCTGTACTCCGGATACCTTCCCGTTTATGAGCTGCTCGGGCGAAGATATGAGGCCTGCATTGAAGTCATCGCTGTTGACGGCTGAAATCGACCCTGTCATGTCTCGTTTGGTGGTGGTACCGTATCCTATGACTACGGCATCGGCCAAAAGTTCGGTATCGGGGAAAAGCTGCATGTCGATGACGCTTCTTCCGTCCACCTGTACTTCCTGAGTGACATAGCCGAGGTAAGAGAATACGAGGACGGCATTGTCCGGAACCTCTATCGAATAATGACCGTCGAGGTCTGTTACCGCACCGGTGTTCGTGCCGGAGATGACTACTGTCAGTCCGACAAGGGGTGCGCCTGTCTCGTCCGTAACCGTGCCTGTGACCGTATTGCCGTCCTGCAATGCCGAAGCTGCAGAAGCCGCCACCGTCCAGGCTGCCGACAGGCAGACGAGAAGGATAGTTCTGAATGGATTTTTCATTGACTGATGTGTTATAGTGGTTTATAATAATTTTGCGGTTATCAGGTGCCCTTTCCGGGCAATGCCGGAGTTCCGGATGACAAATGTACCCTTAATGCAAAAACGTCATTACCACAAATCGGACAAGATATAATCCGAATCGGACAAAAGAAAAACTGTTTTTGTGAAATAGTTTCAAAACAGATTCTTATCTTTGACTCAGCCACATAATGGAATGACACTGTATGAAGAATCTCCGGATATCGACCGTATTGTTCGCAGCGGCTGTATTTTCGCTGTTGCCGTTGCGTCTATGTGCAGAAACTACCGTCCGGCCATCAGGCTTTTTCCGTCCGCAGGGGCTGGCAGAGTACGATGACCCGGCATATGCGGCAGTGCAGGACAGCATCGGATATGTATGGATAGGAACGCAGACCGGTCTGCTTCGGTACGACGGCTGCCATGTAGTGCGCTATCAGTACAGTCCGGAAGATCCGAACTCTATCTGCAACAGTCACGTAAGCTCCCTGCTTTATTGCCCTGATGCAGGAAAAATGATAATAGGTACGGACGCCGGCGTGTCGGTTTATGATTTTTTACGCGATGACTTTTCCACTGTTTCCGCATGCGGATATCTGCAGGTCAAGGCTTTGCTGCGCGATGCGGATACCCTGTAC
>CALUSD010000008.1 GCA_944323295.1 uncultured Bacteroidales bacterium
CCGGCGAATATCCGGACATGGTGATAGCATGCTTCGGAGGCGGCTCGAACTTCGGAGGCATAGCATTCCCGTTCCTGCGGCACAATATACTGGATGGCAAAACGACGCGTTTCATTGCAGCCGAGCCTGCATCCTGCCCGAAACTGACAAAGGGAAAATTCGAGTACGATTTCGGCGACGAGACCGGCTACACACCTCTCCTGCCCATGTTCACTCTCGGGCACAAATTCAAGCCTGCGAACATCCATGCCGGAGGGCTGAGATACCACGGAGCGGGAGTGATAGTGTCCCAACTCCTGAAAGACGGTCTCATGGAAGCGGTAGACATCCAGCAGTTGGAATCATTCAAGGCCGGCTGCCTGTTTGCCAAGGCGGAAGGAATCATCCCGGCTCCGGAATCTTGCCATGCGATAGCCGCCACCATCCGTGAGGCCCTTAAATGCAAGGAAACCGGAGAAAGCAAGGTCATCCTGTTCAACCTCTCCGGACATGGTCTGGTAGACATGGCATCCTACGACCAGTACCTCGCCGGCAACCTCGTGGACTACAGCCTCTCCGACGAAGAAATCGCCAGAAATCTCGCGGAATAACACGTCACAGAGGAAGAGTCTTGGAGCGTAGCCATGCGGATGTCTCCGCATCGAGCTTCGGTGACAAAGTCTCGAAAACGTGGCGGTTATAGGCATTCAGCCACTCGATTTCATCCGCTGTCATCAGCTCTCTGATGACGGCGGATGTGTCTATATGACAGAGAGTCAGCGTCTCGAAAGCGAGCCAATCACCGAATTCATTCGAAGAAAGCTCCTTGCACAACAGGATATTTTCATGTCGGACTCCATGCATTCCTTCTCTGTACATCCCCGGCTCATTCGATGTGATCATACCGGGAAGAAGCGGCTGGGGATTGAAATTCTGACGTATGTCCTGCGGGCCCTCATGCACGCCGAGGTAAAAGCCGACACCATGACCGGTTCCATGACCGAAATTGCGCAGACTGCGCCAGAGGGCATTACGGGCCAGAACATCGAGCTGGCATCCCGCCGTTCCTTTCGGGAATATTGCCATTGAAAGGGATATCATCCCTTTCAGCACGAGAGTATAGTCTTCTTTTTCAAGACAGGAACATTCTCCCATCGGCACCGTGCGTGTGATATCAGTCGTCCCGAATATGTACTGCCCTCCGGAGTCTGCCAAGTACAGTCCCCGAGGAAGAATGGTGGCCGAGCCTTGCTCCGGGGTGGAATAATGCGGCAGGGCGGCATTGGGACCGTAGGCCGAGATATTGGCAAAACTGTTGCCCCTGTAGCCAGGTATCCCGGATCTTAAAGCCGTCAGTTTTTCCGAAGCGTCCCATTCACTGATATTGCGTCCGGCACTTACGGATGTCTCGAGCCAGAACAGAAACTTTTCCATGGCGAGGCCGTCTTCGAAAAAAGCCTCGCGCATCCCGGCGATTTCCGCTTCGTTTTTCACGGCTTTCCACAGGCGGACCGGGGACTTCCCGCTTATGATGTTATCCTCTCCGACAGCTTCCGACACGATTTGGCAAAGAGAATGATTGATACGGGACAAATCCATGAAAACCTTCGTCTCCTCCGTTTTCAGAATTTCCGTCAGCACTTCCTGCATGCCGTCATACGGCATTATCGTCACACCGTCAGCCTCCAGCTCTCTGAAACTGTCAGCCGTATCCGGGTCGCATGCATCCCCGCTCTTTTTCACAAACCATATCGTCTCGGACTGGGAAACGAAAAGATATGAAATCACAAACGGATTGTATTCTATGTCTTCTCCGCGGATATTCAGCAGCCATGCTATTTCATCCAATGCCGTGATGACTGTCGCGTCGCAATCGTTAAGAAGCAGGAACTTGCGCAAATCGGTCAATTTGTCGTACCTGGACTTCCCGACAGTCTCTTCCGAAAGAGTGATGACAGGCATCTCGGGAATGGCCGGGCGGTCCGTCCAGATTCCGGAAATCATGTCAGGCACGTTTACTGTCCTGCATTCGGCTCCTTTCGACCGGACTGTATTTACAAGTTCATCGACATAAGCCTCAGTGTGACACAGACCGTCCACAGCCACGACATGCGCCTTCCCGGCAAGCCATTCAGGAACTGTTTCCGTCCCGGATACCATGGACTTGTGAAGTTCCGTTCCTGACTCTTCCAACTGCCGGGCCGCCTGGATGAAAAATCTCGAATCGGTCCACAGACCGGAATGATTTTGCGTCACGACCATTTCACCGGCCTCGCCTGTAAAACCGGAAAGCCACTCTATCTGCTTCCATCTCGAAGCGGTATATTCGCTGTTGTGCGGGTCGGATGAGGAGATGAGCACGGCATCCCAGCCGTTTGCCGACATCATTGCCCGGAGCATCCCGAGACGTTCTGCGTACACATTCATGATTACAGTCAGTGATTTTATTGTTATATCAGTTCCGAAATCACGGCATCCGAAATAAAAAACCTGTTTTCCGGAATCCTCAGATTTCCATTCGGAAGCCGGACCAAATTCCCGGCGGCAGACATCCTGTCCACAGCTCCTGGGCGGGAAATCAGCCGGAGTTCAGCCTCGGGAATGCCCGAAGCCGTCCTGAGAGAAAGCATTATCCGCTCCATTCCGACCTGCTCTTTCGTCAGAATTTCCATTTCACGAAAATTTCCGGAAGTCTCATACTCCTCTATCGACGCCCTGTTCCAGCTTCTGATACCGTGCTCCGCATCATACGAATGCGCTCCAGGGCCAAAACCAGTATACGAGCAACCCGACCAATAGGCGGAATTATGAACGGCACTATACCCGGGAAGCGAGAAATTCGATATCTCATAATGCTCATATCCAGCATCTTCCAACATGGAGCACAGGCACTCGTACTGCTGCAGACATTGCTCCTCCGGAGCTTCCTCATACCTGCCGTCCGCCGCCATTCCGGCCAAGACACTACCCGGCTCGACAGACAACTGATAAGCCGAAATATGTTCAGGCTGCCCTCCGGGCAATGTCAACGTCCTTTCTATGGTTTTCCGCCACATGTCATGGCTCATCCGCGATATTCCGAAAATCAGATCGACACTGATATTCCTTATTCCGGCAGAGCGCAACATTTCATAAGCCCGGACTGCCGCAGACGCATCGTGTCTTCTGTTCATCCATTGCAAGAGCGTGTCATCGAAAGACTGAACCCCCATGCTCACTCTGTTCACACCGAGAGACACCAACCCTGTCACATACTCCTGCCCGCGCCTGACTATGTCGTCAGGATTGACTTCCACGGTAAATTCCGTGAAATCCGTATCGACTCCGTTCACCCGGAGACTGTCCAATACGGAAGATAAAACGGAAAGCGGCAGCACCGACGGGGTGCCGCCACCTATATACAACGTACGGATCTGATTTACCGTCTTCCGACACTCATCAGCAGAGGCCGTTCCGCATCCGTCTCCGGAAAGCCTCAGCCCGATCTCGCGCCCGAGTGCGGCAGCAAAACGTTCGAACTCATCGCCTTTGCATGGAATCTCCGAATAAAAATCGCAATAAATGCAAAAACTCCGGCAAAAAGGCACATGAACGTAAATCATGATTCAACGTCGTTTCGAGAAATTCGTTCCGCCAGGAGGCAATACTATCTCAACATCAGTTCGGCCGTGCCGAGAAGATTGTTCTCAGTATAGGCTTCGACAGTATAGATACCTTTGACGAAATCGGAAATTCCGTTCAGATATATGCTCAATTCCACTTCTTCGCCCTGATAGTCGACCTCGCGCGATGCGGAACAGATCAGCGGCTCGCCGTTGAAGTTGAACGTCCTCTGGTCGTCGCCTGTAAGAAGGATTCCATCCGGGCCTTTCACCCTGATATATACTCTTACCGGGCCTTTAGACGCCAGTTCGTTCTCTACCAAACTGAGCGTAGTCATCAGACGGACTACTCTGCTGCTCCGGTCAGTGACCTTGTCGGACGCATTGTAGGCATCCATACGTATGGCACGGCCTTTCAGTACCGAGCCGGCAGCGACCTGGCCGGAAAGATCCTCGACAGCCTTGCTGAGTTTTTCGGACTGTCTGCGAGTTTCTGCGGCTTCCTTGCGGGCAGCGGCAGCGTCGGCAGTCAGCTTATGGTTCAACGTGTTGAGAGAGTCTATCTGGACTATATAATTCCGCATTATGCTTCTCAGTGTCCCGAGCTCCTTCTCGTATTTGCGAATCATTGCCCTGTTTGTGGCTTCGGTCTTTTTTATGCGCTCTATAAGCTGCGAAACTTCTTCCCGCGAAGAATCCAGCTGTGCGTTTATCTTGTCGTTGTCGGATGACAATGTCGCATAATCGTTCTGCAGGGCAATCATCTGCTCTGTAAGCGCATCCTTCTCGATATTCAGCTCATTTACAAGAGAGCTTTTCTGGTACCAAACGTAAGCCAGAACAAGAGCCAGCACCACAGCTACAGCAATCATCGCATACATTGTTTTTTTCAGCGTCTGCTCATTCTGATTCGGCAGGACCGGCTGGTTGGGATTTTTTTCTTCCATATTCTTTGAGTTTAAAATTGTCATGCTTTCGCAATATTCTACAAATATAATTATATTTGCCTATTATGAACACGTTAACAGCGGCTTAAAATGAGATATTTCATACGTTCACTCAAAACTTTTCTGTACTTTCTGCTGATTTTCGTCATTATCATCGCGATTTTCGTCGTAAGCGGAATGGCTGAACTCAACATAGAGACTATGTTCCGTAACGGATACAAGTCGCTCTGGCAGATATTCGGAATTCTGGTCCTGATTGCAGCCGTATACCCTAAGGTAAGTTATGTCAAAACGACACCGAGAATAAGCGGCAACATGAGCGGATGCAGGGTACAGATTATCGAAATAATGCAGGGTTTCGGGTATGTTTTAGAGAAAGAAAGCGTAAACGTAATGACGTTCCGCCAGAAAAGCGCCGGTGCAAGATTTTCAAGGAAATTCGAGGACAGAATCACTTTCGAGCAGGGCGAAGGCGGGCTGACGATTGAAGGACTGAGAAAAGATGTGGTCCGTATCGTATCGAGAATGGAATACCGAATAAATAACAATGAATAGCTTCGCAGCCGGAGTGCCTGTTTTAATCCGGACATCCATAATTTAAAATTTTTACGCAGTTTTTCTGTAAAAATTGGAAAAATAAAAAATTAGGCGTATATTTGCAGTCCCAATCGAAAAAAGGGGCTTTCGGGGTGTGGCGCAGTTGGCTAGCGCATCTGGTTTGGGACCAGAGGGTCCTGTGTTCGAGTCACAGTACCCCGACTTCACACAAAGACAACTATCTGAATCTCAGGTAGTTGTCTTT
>CALUSD010000009.1 GCA_944323295.1 uncultured Bacteroidales bacterium
ACAGCAATTTCCTTTGTCCCGACCGGCTGCCTGTCTACGTCGAGAGTCCGGACAGAGTATTGATAGGTCGAACAGCCTGTCAATACGAGTGCCGTTGTAAATGGCAATAAAAATTTTTTCATATACTTATAGGATTAAAAAAAAAGTCAGGTTTTACAGTCTGTTGACCTTGATTATGTTCTTTTTTACCCGTATCTGGGAAATGACCTTGTCTAGTTCCAGGTTGTTCGGGACGGACAGCTTTATCTGGATGACGTATGTTCCGTTCCTGTCGTTGTCGGAGACATTGAAATTACGGATAGAAGCCTTGAAGGAGTTCACAGTATCGAAAATATCGTTTATCACGGACTCTTCGTGCGCTGCAATGATTTTCAGGGCCACCTGGAAACTCGACGTACTCGGAGATTCGCTCCATCTGACTTTCTGGATACGGTAAGGGTACTGGGACATCAGTCTCGCTGCATTCGCGCATGACATCCTGTGGATCTTGATGCCGTCCTTTATGGTCACGAAACCGAAAACATCGTCGCCGTAGACAGGATTGCAGCATTTGGCCATTTTGTAATCCAAGGATTTGACGTTCCGTGCGTCGATGACCATAATATCGTCCGATGCTCCGGATATTTTCTTTGGGGAAGTCCTGCCTGGCTGCTGCTCCTGCTGCTTTTCAGCATCTTCTGCCGGTTTGTCTTCTTTTCTGTCAAGAAAATCTTTGACAGCCGCGATATCCACCGCACCTTCCCCAATGGCAGCATAAAAGGCGTTGACATTTTTAAACTGCATTTTTTTCATCAGAGCAGCCATCTCCTCGTCGTTGAGCTCCAATTTCCAGTTCTTCAGACGCCTTTCCAAAAGTTCCTTTCCTTCAGCGGCTTTTTGAAACTCGGCCTCATTCAGCTTTTGCTTGATTTTCGTCCGCGCCTTGCTTGTTACCACAAAATTAAGCCAGTCTTTCGACGGTTTCTGGTTTTTGCTGCTCATGATCTCCACCACATCCCCTGTCTGCAGCTTCTCCTTTATAGGTACGGCTTTCCCGTTGACCTTCCCTCCCGTACAGCGTATTCCGAGATTCGAATGTATGTCGAAAGCGAAATCCAGAACCGTAGCTCCGGCAGCGAGTTTTCTCAGCTCTCCGGACGGGGTGAATACGAAAATCTCTTTTGAAGGCGGCTCCGGAAGGTCGTCTTCATAATAATCCCCCGTTTTTTCAGATTCGGGATGTTCGAGAATATGGCGGACAGACACTAACCATTTGTCCAATGTAGCCTCATGCTTTATTCCCTTGTATGACCAGTGCGACGCAAGTCCGTTTTCTGCGATTTCGTCCATTCTTTTTGTCCGGATCTGCACCTCCAAATAGACATTCTCCTTGTTCTTGACAGTAATATGCAGCGATTCATAGCCGTTCGGCTTAGGATTCGAAATCCAGTCGCGAAGCCTGTTGGTATCCGACTCGTACTCTTCCGTCACGTGCGAGAACACTTTCCAGCACAAGGCATGCTCCTTTTCCCTGTCAGGCTCGCAGTCTATGATGAAACGGATTGCGAAGACGTCGTACACGCCTTCGAAAGGCACTTTCTGCTTTTGCATTTTCCGCCATATCGAATAAGCGGTCTTGGTCCTGATTTTCAGTTTGTACTTGATGCCTTCGTCGGACAATTTGCTTTTCAGTGGCTCGATGAACTGTGTCATCAACTGCTGCCTGTCTTTCTCGGTACTTTTCAGTTTGTTCGTGATGGCCCTGTACTGCTCCGGCTCTGCAAACTTGAAATATATATCCTCGAGTTCGCTTTTCATGTTATACAGCCCGAGCTGGTGGGCGAGCGGGATATATAGCATCAGTGTCTCCAACACTTTGCGCTCTCTCGATGTCTTGGGAAAAATATCGAGGGAACGCATGACTTCGAGCCTGTCGGCCAATTTCAGTACGGTGACGCGAGGGTCCCGCGAATACGAGACAATAAGTTTTTTATAATTTTCGGCCTCGAGCCTGGTATCTTTCGGTTTAATGGTGGCGATTTTGTTCAGGCCGTCCACAAGAGTATGTACGTCTTTCCCGAAATCCCGTCCCGACGTGATATCTTTGCCGGCATTGAATCGCTGCGCTTCATGCAGGAATACGGCAGCCACGCATTCCGCCGGCAGCCCGATTTCATCGGCTGCAATTTTAGCTACGTTGACCGGATGTTCGATAAACGGCTTTCCGTTTCCTCTCGTCTGGCCTGCAAGTGACTCGGCAGCGATGTCGTATGCTTCCTTGATGATATGTAGCCCTCTTTCATCGAAATTCGGGAAGAGCTCAGCTATCCTGTCCATATAACCCATGTTTTGCTCTGTCTCAAAGATACGATTTTTTTGTCATTCACAAACCGGGCTTCCATACTTTCAGATATTCCTGCAGTGCCCACATCTCATCCCTGTATTTGGCGGCAGCGGGAAAGTCCAGTTCAGCAGCTGCCTTCTGCATGTTTTTCTTGGCAGTATCTGCGGCTTTTACCACTTGTTCCCTCGTCATGGATCTTATCACCGGATCCTGAAGAACGGCTGCGAGGTCTGCCCTGATATAGCCGTCGGAGTATGCGGAGTTGTTTTCTCTCTTGGAATCATGGCCGAGACCGACGGAAACGTATCCGCTTCCGAGGTCGTTAGGATCAGGAATATAATGCGGGTCGTCATACGAATTTGCGGCGCTGACCTTGCCTGAAACAGAGTTGGCAAGCCTTGGATTGTGCCGTTTCCCGGCATTGCCTTCCTCGGAAGCCGCCCCGTATCCGCCGCCTCCGTTATCCGCCAAGATATTCTTTTTCAGTCCTATCTGCGTAGGCGTTATATTGTGTTTTTTGTTGTATTCCATTTGCTTGGCCCTTCGTCTGTCGGTTTCATAGATTGTTTCCTGCATCGAGCCCGTGATAGTGTCGGCATACATGATTACCAACCCGTTGACATTCCGGGCCGCCCTTCCGGCAGTCTGTGTCAGTGACCGCCCCGAGCGGAGGAAGCCCTCCTTGTCTGCATCGAGTATTGCCACGAGCGATACTGTCGGGATATCGAGCCCTTCTCTCAGCAGATTGACCCCCACGAGCACGTCGAAAAGCCCGTTTTTGAAATCTTCTATGATTTCCACCCGTTCGAGCGTATCAACATCCGAATGGATATACCGGCACCTTACGCCCATTTTAGTGAAATATTTCTCTAATTCCTCGGCCATCCTTTTGGTGAGGGTAGTGACCAGCACCCTTTCATCCTTGTCAGCCCTCACTCTGATTTCTTCAAGCAGGTCATCTACCTGATTTTCAGTAGGCCTGACCTGAATAGGCGGGTCGAGAAGTCCGGTAGGACGCACGACCTGTTCCACTACCAATCCTCCGCTTTTCTCCAGTTCATAGTCCCCCGGAGTTGCGCTCACATATACCGTCTGTCCTGTTATCGCTTCGAATTCTTCGAATTTCAACGGCCTGTTGTCCGCAGCCGCCGGCAGTCTGAATCCGTATTCCACCAAAACGCTTTTCCTGGAGTGGTCGCCGCCGTACATGGCTCTGATTTGCGGAAGAGTGACATGGCTTTCGTCGATGAAAGTAATGAAATCCTTTGGGAAATAATCGATAAGGCAGAATGGGCGCATGCCTTCTTTTCTTCCGTCGAAATACCGTGAATAATTTTCGATGCCGGGGCAATATCCGAGTTCCTTTATCATTTCGAGATCGTATTCCACCCGTTGTTTCAGCCTTTTGGCCTCTAAATTCTTCCCGATTTCCTCGAAATACGCGCACTGTTTCACCAAGTCATCCTGTATGTCGCTGATGGCCTTTATGCTTCGTTCCCTTGTCGTGACAAAGTTGTTTGCAGGATATATGGCCACCTCTTCGAGCGAATCCATGAATGCTCCGGTAACAGGGTCTATAACGGAGATATTGTCGACCTCATCTCCGAAAAACTCGATTCTGACGGCGTTGTCTCCGTTCCCGAGGCAAATGTCGACAGTATCCCCCCTGACTCTGAACGAGCCCCTTTTGAATTCCGCTTCCGTTCTCGAGTACAACGCGTCTACCAGCTGATACAGGAGTCTGGTCATGCTCCTCGTTTCGCCTTTTTTCACGAAAACGGTTTGGGAGTGAAAATCTTCCGGATTTCCGATACCGTAGAGACAGGATACGCTGGAAATGACTATTACATCGCGTCGTCCGGAAAGAAGGGAAGACGCTGCGCTCAGTCTCAGTTTTTCGATTTCATCGTTGATGCTGAGATCTTTCTCAATGTATGTGTCAGTAGTAGGTATATAGGCTTCAGGCTGGTAATAGTCATAGTATGAGACGAAATATTCTACGGCGTTGTTCGGAAAAAACGATTTGAATTCGCCGTACAGCTGTGCGGCCAATGTTTTGTTGTGGCTCAAAATAAGGGCAGGCCTTTGCAGCCGCTCAATGACATTTGCCATGGTGAATGTTTTGCCGGAGCCGGTCACTCCGAGCAGTGTCACCGCATCTATTCCGTTGTTCAGTGCCGAACACAGTCCTTTGATCGCTTCCGGCTGGTCTCCGGAAGGTTTGTAATCAGAAACTATCTTGAATTTCATTTCCAGCCTTGTTTGCATGCAAAATTACAAAGAAGCCGAGAGCAATACAAACTCTTTTGGGGACAAAAAAAGAGGAGGGCCTCCGCAGCCATCCTCTTCCTCCGGATTCAGAAACGTCGCTGAATCCTATTGATTTGATGTATTAAGGATTTGGTATTGAATGTCAAGCCTCTATCTTCTTGTACTTAGGTACGAGAGCCTTCATTATCGCCCATGCTATCAGATATGCAACAGCGCATCCGCAGAATACAATCATATAGCCTGCAGGCTTGCCTTCGAATCCCAAGAACTGGAAAGCTGTACCGGCATTTTCAGAATATGTGAACAAAGCGCCTGCGCCTTTCTGGATAAAGAACGAGCCGATGCCGCCTGCCATGCCGCCGATGCCGGTGATAGTGGAAATAGCCGATTTAGGGAACATGTCGCCAATGGTGGAGAACAGGTTTGCAGACCATGCCTGATGTCCTGCGCCTGCAAGACCGATGATGACAGCCGGCCACCATACCGATATCTGTCCTGCGCTTTGGGCTATCAGAGCCGGGAGCGGCAGAAATGCGAAAATCAGCATCGCGAGCATACGTCCGTTATAAGGATTCATGCCTTTTTTCTCTACGAACAGCTTAGGGAGATAGCCTCCGAAAATGGAAAGAATCGTCACAATCGCGTAAAGCGTAGTGATGAGGGCTATTCCCATCCCGGAACTCGAAGCATACCCGTACTGGTCGGAAAAATATGCCGGAGCCCAGAAAAGGTAGAACCACCATACGCCGTCCGTAAAGAATTTTCCGACTATGAACGACCATGTCTGTCTGTATGTGAAACATTTCCAGAGAGAAATGGATTTTTCTTTTTCTCCGTTGGCATTTTTGTCTTCGGCCTTGCTTGCTGCGGCGATTTCTTCTGCGGTATAGTCCTGATTGATATAGTCGAGTTCAGCTTTGTTTACATGTTTCGACTTTTCAGGCTTGTTGTACATGAATACCCAGAACGCCATCCAGATATAGCCGAGGGCACCGATGATTACGAAAGCCATTTCCCAGCCGCCGCCTATGCCTCTGTCCTTGAAGAACTGTGCGAGAACTGGTATTGTGGCAGGAGCGATAAGCGCACCTATCGATGCTCCTGAGTTGAAAATGGATGTCGCGAAAGCCCTGTCTTTCTTAGGGAAATATTCGGCAGTCACTTTTATGGCGGCAGGGAAGTTTCCTGCTTCACCGAGTGCGAGGATGCACCTTGCCGCGAGGAAGAGCCATACGCTTGTGGATGCTATCGCCAATGCTGCCGTAGAGCCTGCCTGTACGGCAGTCATTGCAGCGGCACTTTCATAACCTTCTATATGTACGGTAAGCCATCCGCAGATAGCATGAAGGCAGGCGCCGGTAGACCAGATGCCGATAGACCACAGATAGCCTTTCTTTGTACCCATCCAGTCCACGAATTTTCCTGCAAACAGCATGCAGATAGCGTAGATTATTGAAAATACGGCCGTGATTGTACCATAGTCATTGTCTGTCCAGTGGAATTCCGGAGCGATGAAGTCTTTCCATGTCAGGGAAAGCACCTGTCTGTCGAGATAGTTCACGGTAGTCGCCACGAAAAGCAGAACGACCATCCACCATCTCCAGTTAGTCATCAGTTTTTTGCTTGTTGATTGTTCCATCCTTTATAGTTTAAGTTATCGTACTTCCTTTATGATGTCGAGAGCGCCTTTGCAGAGCTCGGTGATTTTGCTCCATTCCTTGGCTGCTATCACATCTTTCGGGAAGAGGTTGCTTCCCATTCCGACACATGTGACTCCGGCCTTGAACCAGCCTTCGAGATTTTCCATAGTAGGTTTTACTCCGCCGGTCACCATTATCTGGCTCCAAGGCATTGGTGCGCGCAGGCCTTTTACGAAAGCCGGACCGAGAACATCGCCTGGGAAAACCTTGCAGAGATCGCATCCGAGTTCTTGCGCCTTGCCTATTTCGGATACTGTTCCGCATCCAGGGCAATAAGGTATGAGCCTTCGGTTGCAAATCGGAGCAATTTCAGGATTGAAAAGAGGTCCCACAACGAAGTTCGCCCCCAACTGGATATACAGGGCCGCCGTAGCCGGATCCACGACCGAGCCGACGCCGAGAATCATTCCCGGAAGTTCCTTGTTGGCATATTTCACGAGTTCTCCGAATACTTCCTGTGCGAAATCGCCGCGGTTGGTGAATTCGAATGCCCTTACGCCTCCTTCGTAGCAGGCTTTTACCACGTTTTTGGATATTTCGAGGTCTGCATTGTAGAATACCGGAACCATTCCGGTCTCCTTGACGGCAGCCAAGACTTCAAGTTTACTGTATTTTGCCATATTTCGATTCTTTTTTTTTGATAATCACGTATTATCGTGAAACACGGCCGGAACCGTCACCTTTCATCAGGTTTTCCACTTCGGCTACCGTTACCTGATTGTAGTCTCCGAAAATGGTGTGTTTCAGACATGAGGCGGCTACCGCAAAGTTGAGAGCTTTCTGGTCGTCATCCTTATATGTCAGAAGTCCGTATATGAGACCTCCCATGAAAGAATCTCCACCGCCGACGCGGTCTACGATATGTGTGATATCGTATCTCGGGGACTGATAGAGTTTCGCTCCGTCATAAAGGACGCCGCCCCAGGTGTTGTGGTTTGCGTTGATGGAGCCCCTGAGGGTAATGATGACCTTCTTCGCACGCGGGAATTTGGCCATGAGCTGCTTGCATACGCTTTCGAATTCGGCGGCATTGACTTCGCCCTTGGTAGCCGTCACGTCGAAACCTTCCGGTTTGATTCCGAACACTTTCTCAGCGTCTTCTTCGTTTCCGAGAATGATGTCGCAGCCTTCGACCAGCGCCGGCATGACTTCCGATGCGGTTTTGCCGTATTTCCAAAGGTTTTTTCTATAATTGAGATCGCAGGACACGGTCACGCCGAGTTTGTTGGCAGCCTTGATGGCTTCGAGACAAACGTCGGCTGCACCCTGGCTGATGGCAGGAGTGATGCCTGTCCAGTGGAACCAGTCAGCACCTTCGAATACTTTTTCCCAGTCGATCATTCCCTTTTCGATTTCGGAGATGGCAGAATGCGCCCTGTCGTAAACGACCTTGCTCGGACGGGCTACGGCACCTGTCTCAAGGAAGTATATTCCGAGTCTGTCTCCGCCGTATACGCAGTATTTGGTACCTACTCCATAGCTGTGAAGATCCTTTATGCAGCTTGCTGCAATATCGTTTTTAGGAAAACGGGTGACGAATTCAGTGTCGATACCGTAGTTCGCAAGCGACACGGCGACATTTGCTTCACCGCCGCCAAAGGTGGCTGCAAACTCTTTTGATTGAGAAAATCTGAGATAACCCGGAGTCGAAAGCCTGAGCATAATCTCTCCGAAAGTGATAACTTTTGGCATTTTATATAAATTTTGACAGTTAATAGTCCGATAGTGTTAAAGCAAATCTTTGCAAAGATAGTAAATAATTTTTATTTCCGTGCTCGGTAACGGAAAAATATCGTATCTTTGAAAGAAAAATAAAAAAGTCCCATATTTTTGAATAAAATTGCTATTTTCGGCAAGATTTTAAAGCAGGCGAGATGAATTCCGGGAATAAAATAACGATCAATGACGTCGCAAAGGCGGCCGGCGTTTCCAAAGGCACGGTCGACAGGGTGCTCCATGACAGAGGGGAGGTTTCTGCAAAGAGCAGGGAAAAAATATTGAGGGTAATCGAAGAATTAGGGTACAGGCCGAATCTTTATGCCTCGATACTGGCCTTGAAAAAGGACTTCCACATCGCATGCATCATTCCCGAGTTCAATAACGGAGAATTCTGGGCCCTGACCGAGAAAGGAATAGATCAGGGCAGGGAATATGCCGAGAGATTCGGCATAGATGTTTCGGTAGCCATGTATGACCAGTATGATCTGGATTCGTTCCAGAGCGCCTGCGAAAGTGTGCTGTCCTCCGGACCGTCAGGGGTGGTGATTGCCCCTATGTTCAGAAACGAGACTCTCAAGTTTGCAAAGGAACTTGAAGAGGCCGGCATACCGTATGTCTATATCGATTCGAAACTCGAAGAAGACGGATATCTGGCATATTACGGCATGCCCATGTATCAGAGCGGCTACCTGTGTGCGGACATACTGACGGACGGACGCGATGTGAAAAAAGTACATGTAATACGGATCGAAAGAGACAAGAAGGGGCTTTCGGATCCGACCATCACACGTCGGACGGGTTTGCTCGACTACATATCCGAGCATTATCCGGAATGCATTGTGGAAAATACTTTTTTAGATCCCAAGGATATGACTGCGCGGTACAGGGTGCTCGACGGGCTTTTTGCAAAAGATACCGATCCCGTCAAATATATCGTGATGTGCAACTCCCGTGTGCATTTTGTCGCGGATTATCTGCGTGAGCGCAATATCAGGACCTGCAGGGTCGTAGGCTTCGATGTCCTGGAAAGAAATCTTGCGGCATTGCGTGACGGTTATGTCCAGGCCCTTATTGCGCAGCATTCGGACAAACAGGCTGCGGCAGCGATTTCCGCCATCACGGACTATCTTATCATGCACACGACACCTCAGAAAAAGGACAATTACACGCAGATGGACATCCTGAACAAATATAATTGCGACTATTACCTCTAATTAATTGTTCGCAAAATGTTTCTGTTGCATTTCATGCAATCTGTCAGTGAAACTCTCTTTTTGGTTATAGTCCTTGCAGAGCTCATTCATTGAATGCAGTAACTTATACAGGTATATAAAAGGCCCAACGCCGATAACACATCCCAAGATGTTCCAAAGTAGAAATACATCTACAGACATAGTTTGGGGAATTTGTCGTCTTTGCTGTTCATTTCCTATTCTTGACGACAGTCTGATAATCCAAACTAATGGGGCTATACCGAGAGTCATCCAGGAGAAAATGAATAAGATTGGACAGAAATTCATAGTGTGCTGTCTGTCGTACTTTGATGCGATAGTATTTAACGTGAGTTCGACGAATTTCAACTTGTTGAAAGTCATCGAACTACCGCTGAAGGAGCAGAAC
>CALUSD010000010.1 GCA_944323295.1 uncultured Bacteroidales bacterium
ACTGAGCATCAAGGCACAGGCGCTTCTCTACTGCGCAAGACCGCTGTTCAACACGAACGTGCCGTACATGCAGATGCCGAATGGAGATAACAGCCTGATATGCATGAACGAACCTGCCAATGAGCAGCTCTGGGAACAGGCCCGCGATGCGGCCCAGGACGTCATCGACTGGGCAAACAAAGAAAGCGGCTGGTGCAGGATCATCAATACAGGAGATCCGCTCAACGACTACGGCAGGGCATGCGCCGCTCCTGACAGCGAGGAAGTTATCCTGGCGCTTAATCATGTGGAAAACACCGAATACGATCCGCGTGAAGAAAGCGGTGCGGCCAACAACATGACATACGAGCAGCTCAGTCAGTATTACACTGTCACTGGAGGAGACCAGACCTGGCCGATGTATCCGGAAACGGGAACACGAGAGGAATACATTGAAAAAGTAAATGAAATGGAGCCGCGGTACTGGGCGAGCGCCACGCCGGGCGGATTCGACTGCAAGACGAATACGGGCTACGACTGGACGGCAGGGCCGTTGTCCGCGGCAAGCTCTTGGGAAGGAAAGACCAATATAGAACACTGCGGAAGGCATACCAAGATGTGGTACCATGCAGAAGACCGTACCTGGTTCAACTTCCCTATATACCGTCTCGCATATTTCTATTTGGCAGTGGCGGAAGCCGAAAATGAACTCGGGCATACTTCGGAAGCATTGGCCGCCATCAAGCCCATAAGGGAGCGTGCAGGACTGCCTCAGCTCACGGCATCCGACCAGGAAAGCCTGAGAAAAGCCATCCAGCGTGAATGGGCCATCGAATTCTTCGAAGAAAACGACAGACTGTTCGCGGTAAAACACTGGAAACTCGAAGATCTCGGAAACGGAATCATAGGGGGCGAAAAACTCGCGTTCTGGTTCGAATACGGAGACCAGCAGACCAGCTGGACCGTGAACAACTATGAATCATACACCGTCAGATCCCACTACACGGCTTTCTGGGGAGACAACCAGTATCTGAATCCTATCCCTCAGTCCGAGGTGAACAAAGGTGAGATCGTCCAGAATCCGGGCTACTAATCTTTAAAACGAATTTCTTATGACAAATATCAACAGATACATATTGAACGCCGTAGCTGCCGTATCCGGACTTGTTCTCTGCCTGCCTCTGAGTGCGCAGGACGTATCCGAACTGTCGACAGCCGCCATTTCGAGCGTAACCGGAGAGCAGATGTACAAGACTCCCACATCGAACATCACGAATACGCTGTACGGTCTTCTGCCGGGACTGTCCGTGATGTCCGGCAGCGGTCAGTTGGGCTACGACATGGCCGACATGACGATACGGGGCAAGGGTACATTCAATACGGATGACACCTACACCGTCTATGTCGACGGCTTCGAGACCGATCCGTCCTACATATACTACATGCTGCCGTCCGAAATAGCCAACGTGTACATACTGAAAGACGCCGCAGCCCTCTCCACCTTGGGAATGAGAGGAGCCAACGGAGCCATATACATCGAGACCAAAAGAGGCCATGACGGAAAGATGAAAGTGGCATTCAATGCACGCACCGGCATGCAGATGCCTAAACTCATCACCAAACCGTTGGGAGCCGACCGGTATGCATCCTACTACAACGAAGCCTACAGCAACGATGCCTGGGCTTCCGGACAAGGCTACGTATGGTCGCCCGTATATACCGGAGCACAGACCGTGGATACTGACTGGTACGAAGAAACCCTCAAGGACCACTCGATGTTCGCCTCCTCGGATATCAGCGTGAGCGGAGGAAACAGAAACCTGCGCTATTTTACCACCATCGGCTATGTGCGGAGCAACGGTTTCTACAATGTCAAGAACACCGACCAGCACAAGAACGCCGGATTCGACCAGTATGTCATCCGGACCAACTTCGACTTCAACATCATGGAAATATTCGAAGGAAGGGTCGACATAGGCGGCAGACTTACGGACAACGCCGCACCGAACTTCAATCAGGAATCCCTCTGGTGGAATCTCGAGACTTATCCGAACAACATCTACTTTCCGTATGACGGGACAGCGGACAACGACCACCTGTCCGGAACCCAGATCTATCCGGACAACCCTGTCGGCTCCATAAGGGGACTCGGATACCAGACCGTCCGCGAAAGGACCTACATGGCCAACATCTCGCTGAAAGAAAAGCTCGATTTCATCACCCCGGGCCTTTACCTTTATGAAGCGGCGTCCTTTGCGAACTGGATAAAAGGAACATACACCCTCAGCAGGAACTACACCCGCTGGCTCAACGGTACTGCGCAGACATCGGACTACAATACCGACTACTCCATCACCGATGACAACGGCACCGACGCCTGGTTCTGGAACCACTTCAAGGCGATAGCCGGATACGACCGGCAATTCGGAAAGCATTCCGTACATGCCTTCGTCGGGTACGAGCAGTACACAAGGAACGTGGATTCAAATATGAACGGCAATGCCGGAGTCCAGACCAAGTACGCTCACCAGGCCATCAACGGCAAAGCCAACTATTCGTACGACAACAGATATGTCGCTGAATTGGGATTCTCATGGTGCGGCTCGGACAACTACATGAAAGGAAACCGCTTCCGTCTGTACCCTACCATATCCGCAGCCTGGATAGCTTCCAACGAAGCCTTTCTCCGGGACAGCAGGGCGGTAGACCTGCTCAAGATACGCTTCTCGGCAGGAACTGCGGGATACGACTATTACTCGGGAGGAAGATACCTGTATTACGAATATTTTACCGGAGGAAATTCATTCCCGACGGGAAATTCCACCGATGCCACCTGGAATTCATCGACGGTTCCTTCATTCGTACCTGACCCTGACATCACGTCGGAGACTTCGTTCAAGATGAATCTCGGCATAGACATGAAACTTTTCGATTCGTTCAGCCTCAGCATCGATGCATACAGGGACAAGAGGACGGGAATCGTCACCCAGGACAACTCCTATCCTGCCGGATTCGGCGCTGAGCCACCTTACAGCAACATCGGAGAAGTCACTTCCGGAGGCATTGACCTGTCGGTCAACTACAGCAGGACTTTCGGAGACTTTTCGTTCGCCGCCGGCGGCATCCTCTCGTGGATGGACAACAGGATCGACTATATGGCCGAGATTGCACCGGCATCGCCGGATGCAGCACAGACAGGGAACAGCATCGGCTCCATTTTCGGATATGAATCCGACGGATTCTACGACATTTCCGATTTCGATGCTTCCGGAAACCTCAATCCGGACCTGCCTACTCCTCTGCTCGGCTCGGTACAGCCCGGAGATATCAAATACAAGGACCGCAACCATGACAACTTTATCGATGATCGGGACAAGACCCTGATAAGCAAGGGCGGCTACAATCCGGAACTCTACTACGGCATCACCCTGAGTTTCAGCTATAAGGGCTTCGACCTCAGCATGCTCTTCCAGGGGACCGGAGGACGTGAGGTGAATCTTCTCGATGCAGGAAGCAAAGTGAAGGCATTCTGCGACTATTCGACCGTCTATCCGATAGCCGAAGGACGCTGGGCCTACTATCCTGAACAGGGCATCGACACACGTGCAGGTGCGACCTATCCGAGACTGTCTACCGGAGACAACACGAACAATTATGTGAATTCCGATTTCTGGATCAGAAACGGCGACTATTTCACGTTGAGGAACATAGAATTCGGCTACAGCCTTCCTGAAAAGGTCTGCAAGGCCATCAGAATGGACAGTGCAAGAATCTATGTCAGCGGCATCAACGTGTTCTCTGCCAGCTCTCTGCAGAAACAGTACAGGATGGATCCTGACAACATGACCGGATATCCGGCAGTGAAATCATGGAATATCGGACTCAGTATAGGATTTTAAGTCATGAAAAGATTCGGTACAATAATAATGGCTGCACTCTCGGCAGCAGCGGGATGCAGCACTCTCGACACGATGGTCGACAGCTATACGACACAGGAGACACTCAATACGCAATACAGCTCCGTCCTTAACGTTGCATACGCGCAGTACGGCTATCTTGTCGACGGTTTCGAAGAACTCGACGGGAATATTGCCGCGGCGAAAAGCGACGAAGCAGCAGCCACTTCATCCTCGGCGGCCGTCAGATATTTCAACAACGGAAGCTGGAGCCCGTACTACAACCCGGACAACCGTTATGAAAATTTCTACAAGGGCATAAGGGCGGCCAACTTCTATCTCGAAGACTATGCGAACTACGAGGAGAGGCTTTCTTTCCGCAGGGACACCATAGACACAAACGACAAGGAAGCCTGGAAAAGGGACATACAGAATGCAAAATACATGTATGCCGAAGCACATGTCGTGAAAGCGTACTACTACTTCGAACTCATAAAGAGATACGGCGGAGTCCCTCTCTACAAATCCGTGCCGGAAGACAATACCTTCCTCCCTCGCGCTTCATATCAGGAAGTGGTGAAATATGCCGTGGATGAAATCGACGGATGTCTCGATGACCTCGCACCGAACTGGAGCGGGTACAGCGACTGGGCGGGACGTTTCGACAAGGGCGCTGCCATGGCTCTGAAATCGAGGATTCTGCTCTATGCGGCCTCCCCTCTCAACACCGAGGACATGTCTCCGGACGAAATCCAGGCCATGTGGGAAGATGCCGCCATGGCAGCCCACGATATCATAGCCTCTAACAAGTATTCGCTCGAGTCCGAGTACGGAAACCTTTTCACGGGCAACACTTCTTCCAGCCCTGAAATCATCATGTCGAGAAGATCCACTTCTTCGAACGGGCTCGAAAAGGCGAATTATCCCATCGGCACTCCAGGAGGGAACAACGACATCACCCCTACAGGGAATCTCGTGGACGCATACGAATATATCGGCACTCCGGATCCGGCAAACCCTTATCTGAACAGGGACAAGCGTTTCTACAGCACCATCGTGTACAACGGAGCCACATGGAACAACAGAACCATCGACATAAGCGAAGACGGGACCGATTCCTACACAGCCACGGGAGCGTCCAAGACAGGATATTATCTGAAAAAATATCTGACGGACAACCTCGACCTCTCGAATTCGCAGACCGCAGCGCACCAGTGGATTCATTTCCGCTACGGCGAAATCCTCCTGAACTATGCGGAGGCTGCCAACGAGGCCTGGGGACCGGATGACGGCTCTGCCGTATCGACAGGCATGACCGCCCGGGACGCATTGAACGTTATCAGAGAGCGTGCAGGTTTGGGAGAAGTGGACCTGAGCAGGTATGAAGGTGATAACGATCAGGAGAAAATGCGCAATGCCATAAAAGCCGAGCGCCGCGTCGAACTCGCGTTCGAAGACCACAGGTACTGGGACCTCCTCCGCTGGAAAGACGGGGACGTGCTCAAAGAGAGTATCTCGGGAGTGAGATATGACGGGTCCGCCTACACCAGGACCACGGTCGAGAGCCGCGTCTTTTCGGACAACATGTACAGGTATCCGATACCTTACACCGAGGTGTCGAAATCCAATGGAGTAGTAACCCAGAATCCGGGATGGTAGTCCGGCATAACGGTAACCGAATATAAACTTAAAGAACAATACAAATGAAAAAAATCTGTCATATACTGACAATAATCGCAGTCGGCCTGTCCGCGGTCATGTTTTCTTCCTGCGAAAAGGAGTCGGAATGGGGAGTAAGGAAGGTATACATGCCCCAGGCGGCCATAAACAACAACACCAACCACGAGTATTATGTCCCGATGTCCGGACAGCAGAACGATAACTACAGCATCAGAGACGGGAAACTGAACGTATTCCTCGGAGTTTACAGGTCCGGCCAGGGCGATCTGCAGTCGTACACCGTGGA
The DNA here is from genome assembly GCA_944323295.1 of uncultured Bacteroidales bacterium. GTDB lineage: Bacteria > Bacteroidota > Bacteroidia > Bacteroidales > UBA932 > Cryptobacteroides. Next base: position 5,842 of record CALUSD010000010.1, read on the forward strand.
CGTGTATTATGATGCCGGCGCATCTGCGTCAGCCGCATCGACATCAGCCGACAGAGTGGTACTTTCCACGGATTACTTCACGATTCCGGCTACTGTCACCGTGGAGGACGGAAGCAGACAGAATACCTTCTATCTGACAATCGACCTCGAAAAGCTCAAGGCGGACCATCCTGAATACAATACAAAAATGATGGTAGTCGCCGTCGGAATAGCAAATCCGACCAAATACGAACTGAACGAGGACATAAGCAAGACAATCGTCGTCATCGACGGCTCTAAATTCATCTGATGCCATGAAGACAAAACTGATATACTTTGCCTGTGCGGCAATGTTCGCCATCCTGGCGGCAGGCTGCGAGAAAAACGATGAAACAAAGGAAATCACCCCTCCTACCCCTCCTCCTATCGGAGTTCCGGATGAAGGCACAGATCCGGATGCCGGAGTCATCACTCCAGACAATCCGAATATCAAGGTGAACTGGGTCCTCGACTTCGAAGAGAATTTCGACGGGACCGAGGTCAACACGGACGACTGGGACATGTATGACAGCCCCGGACATAACAACAACGGACTGCGCAGACCGGAAGCGTTTACGGTAGAAGACGGCCTTTTGGTGATCACTGCAAAGGAAAATGAAGACGGGGAAATCGTCTCCGGAGGCATGTCGCACAAGAAGAACTACCTTCCTGTCGTAAGATTCGAGTTCAAGGCCAAATGCGAGCCCGACCCGAGCGAAGCCATGAGCGGAGTTGTGCTGACCTGGCCTCAGACCAACAACTGGCCTGCCGAAGGTGAATTGGATATTTTCGAAACGGGCACGCAGGCAGTAAGAAAACCGCTGCACTCTTACCTTCACTACGGAGCGGACAACAATCAGGTGCACAAGGCCTATGACGTAGACGGCTCCGAATGGCAGGAAATGGCCATGGAATGGTATGAAGACGCCATCGTGATCTACCTGAACGGCGAACGGGTCTGGACCGTCACCGACAAGGAAGTCATCCCGGTATGGCCTCACCACATCTGCCTGCAGTTGGATGCATTCAAGACATCGCTTCCTGCCCCTGTAAAAATGTATGTAGACTATGTAAGAATCTACAAAGGTGAAATCACTAACATAACTGAAGAATGAAGACTATTATCGCTACAATCGCCGCCATGGCTGCCGTCTGCAGCTGCTGCATGAACAGAATCCCCGAATCTTTCGAAGCTACCGGACATTCGGATGCAAAATGGAAACTCGTCTTCGAAGAGAATTTCGACGGAGATGCGGTAAATACCGACGTATGGTCGATATACGACGGTCCGGGACATGCCGGACACGGACTCAGATCGCCTGAAGCATTCACCGTTGAAGACGGGAACTTAGTCATCACGGCCGAAATGAAAGACAGTTTGGTCGTATCCGGAGGTATGGCCCACAAGGAAAACTATCTGTACAATACCCGCTGGGAATTCCGTGTAAAATGCGACGAAGACCCTTATGAAGCCATGAGCGGAGTCGTGCTGACCTGGCCGCAAACCGACAACTGGCCAGACGAGGGCGAACTCGACATATTCGAGACCCTCTGCCAGCATCCGCGCAGACCTCTGCATTCGTTCTTCCACTATGGACCGGACAACAGCCAGGAACACACTACATACGATGTGGATGCTTCGCAATGGCAGAACATGGCGTTGGAATGGTTCGAAGATGTCATCTACGTATATCTGAACGGCGAAAAGGTGTGGACAGTCACCGACAGGGAAGTCATCCCTGACTGGCCTCATCACATCTGCCTGCAGTTGGATGCATTCAAGCATGACATGCAGGGTACGGTCAAAATGTACGTCGACTATGTCAGAATCTATCAGTGCAACCCCAAGACCCGCAAGGACATATAACAGGAAAATATGAAAAGGACTGTATTATACGCTATAATTGCGCTCTGCGCAACGGTATTTGCCGCAGGCTGCACCAAAGAAGACGGCCTTTTGGACGATGCTGCGCTCGCGCTCTCGTCGAACCAGATCATCCTGGAGGAAGACAATGGCGCTGATGTAGCTCTTCAGCTACAATGGGATGATTTCGC
>CALUSD010000011.1 GCA_944323295.1 uncultured Bacteroidales bacterium
TTCTCCTGCCCGGCACATACACCGACGTCCAGCTGTTCATCACCCTCAATGACGGCGCGTCCTACATGGTCGGTACCCTCGACACCTTCGAAGTCAAGGCAGGCGAACTCCGCCCTCAAACAGTCGATGCTTCCAATGCCACTGCAAACGATGACGGTCTCTACGGACTTTTCATGGCCGGAGCTGACATTTATATCGGTGGTAAGGCATATAACAAGAGTCAGTTTACCGATGAGAATATTAAATTAATGGAAAGTGACGGATCTATTTATGCAAGTTCTAATCAATATGGCAATGGTAAAATTATTTTCATAAACTCTGATATACAAGTAAAGTTAGGTCATATCGGCAATATTATCATTATCGGAAATGACCATGTAAAAAAACCTACCGTCATTAAAGATTCTAATCGTAATCTTAACGTAATTTCTGACGGCTCTTCTAAAGCAATCATTGCCAACGTAAATCTTGATTTAGCCACAGAAATAAATTCAGCTGCCGAAAATGGAAATTATGCTTTTGTTGCAGGCGGCAATCATTTCCCAGAATTAGTATTTGATGGCTGTGATATCAAACTTCCTGAAAGTAAATTTATGGTTGGCGTTACTAACAATGAGCGGTCGATAGATAATTTTTCTATGATGAACTGTAAAGTAGAAATTCCAGCAGGAAGTACTAATCGTCACATTATTAATACTGGTAAATATACAAATGCGTTCAAAAAAGTTAGTTTCGAGAATAACGTTTTCTATTGTTCAGATGGAATCGCAGGTAGTTTCTGTTTAGTTCAGTCAGCAACAAACGCAGAAAATAACAATACAAGTATTAATAGTCTTTCTGTTACTAACAATACATTTGTCAATGTTAGTTACGACAATGCAGCAATGATAAATGCGGCCAAAATTTCCGAAGCCACTGTCAGCAAGAATATAATTTACTTTAACATAGAGAATACTACAAAACAAGTAAATTTTAATATGCTTAGAACCTATGCTGATGGAAATAGCTACCCAACCACAGGATATTGCATAGACAATATAGGTTATCAAGGGCCTAATAACAAAAATCTCCTTATTTCTCCAGCAGCCGATCTTAACGAATATGGTTGCCCATATGAGAACATTACAGAACTTGAAACCGATCCATTCGCGGGAGGTAAATTTGATCTTTCAACAGGTTTGTTTACCCCATCTTCTGAATACGCCTCATACGGCGCCCAACGCTGACGCGGCATCACACTATAAGCTCAAGAGGATGACTCAAATTGAATCATCCTCTTTTTTTTGACCACTCCATAACAGCATGAACATCTATCTACCGCCTGTCATCCCGAGCAATGTCATCCCGAGCAAAGTCGAGGGAGCTCCGGAGACGTAGTCGAGGGAGCTCCGGAAGCGTAGTCGAGACATCTGCTCATCGAAATTTTCTCTTTTTGTCATTTTTTCTATTTCCATACTTTTCTTTTTCTCTTTTAGACATTCTTTTCCGTTTATTCACCCCATATTCGTCTCCGGAAGACCGGCACAGTTGTCATCTCGAGCGTAGTCGAGAGATCTGTCCTCAATTAAACGTTGATTTCTTATTTACACGGATACTTTTTCTCCTTTGCCCTTTCGGGTTTTGCATCAGCATTGCCGTCAATATTGGCGGAGCCACACATATTGGATTTTTTGTTTAATTTTTTAAATTTGTGTTGTTTATGGATTTACAGAGAGAGAATGACGGAATCGTCGAAATCGCAGGAAGAAAGGTGAGGTATATCGATCCGCTGACAGACTGGGGTTTCAAACGGCTGTTCGGGACGGAGGTTAACAAGGAGATTCTGCTGGGATTCCTCCAGGATCTGTTTCCGGAGAAAAGGATTGAGGATATCACATATCTGAATCCGGAGCAGTCGGGAATAACCTCGGATGACAGAAAAGCGGTGTTCGACGTGAGTTGCAGGACTGCTGCAGGAGAAGAGTTCATCGTCGAGATGCAAAAGGAGAAACAGGCATATTTTCGTGACAGGGCCTTGTATTATTCGACTTTTCCCATTCAGGAGCAGGGTAGAAAAGGCGACTGGAATTACAAACTGAGTCCGGTCTACATGGTCGGAATTTTAGATTTTAGGATGAATCATCCGGTGTCGGTTATCGGGGACGGACAGATTGAGGAAAAGTTGATTTACCGGTATGTGTTGAAGGAAATCGATACCGGGGAACTGATGACGGAGAATATAGAGTTTGTCTTTATCGAGGTAGGCGCGTTCGACAGAGAGGACAGGTTGGTAACAATGATGGACAAGTGGATGTTTGTGCTGAAAAATTTGGGCAAGCTGATGGACAGGCCGGCGGAGTTGCAGGAGAGAATTTTCAGAAAACTGTTCAAGGCTGCTGAAATTGCTGCATTTACCAAAGAGGAATTGGATCAATACGAGAATAATATGATGACGAAGAATGACTATAAAAACACCATAGATTATGCCCGGTATGAGGGGCATAAGGCCGGACTTGAAGAAGGGCGCAAGGAGGGGATAGCAGAGGGTATTATGACCATAGCAAAAAAACTCTTGAATTCGGGGATGGATGCTGAGCATATTGCTTCAGTCACCGGATTGTCTATTGCTCAAATAAAAAAACTGTAAAAGGATAACTATTCGATTTTATCCCAATAAACGCTCATCCCGATACCCATCAGAGAGCCGCGGACACGCAAACGGCCATTGTTGTCGAAAGAACAGGTGACATTGGCCTTGATTCCCCGGACAGGATCGTAAATCTTTGCATTGCCCCAACTGTTTTTCGCTGCGTCATATGCCATGTCTTCTATCAGAACGATTTCGTCGCAGGGAGTATTGCGTTTCGACTTGTCAGGATTCTTCTCGTCGGTCCTCACATTGCCGTCGGCATCCAATCTGTTATCGACCCAGATGACGCGGGCAGAATATGTCCCGTCATCGTTCCTGAAAATGGAAATCTTGCTCTGCTCGCCCTCGTATTCGGCGAAATATACTCCGATGATTCCATCGGCCGGCTCATGGCAAACAGACGCTTCCGATACACAGTGTCCTGCTGAAGCAAAAAGCATGGACGGAATGCATAAAAATAAGGACAGTAATAAGTTTCTCATCGTCTCGTGGTAAAAATCGCTCAAATATAATGAATTTGTTTTTGTGCTTTTAAAAATTTCGACTAAATTCGCACGCTTTTCCTCGGGAAGGAAAGCACAGGTATTTATTAAAAACTCAAAACAGATTTACAATGGCTGTTAAAATTCGTTTACAACGTCACGGAAAGAAGAATTTCGCATTCTTCCACATTGTCGTGGCTGACTCTCGCGCACCTCGCGACGGTCGTTACATTGAAGAAATCGGTACTTACAACCCGAACACGAATCCTGCGACTATCGTCCTGAAATCCGACAGGGCGCTTGCATGGATGAATGTTGGAGCCCAGCCTACACTTACTGTTCGCCGTATTCTTTCTTACGAAGGCGTACTCCTCAGAAAACATCTGCAGGGCGGTGTAGCCAAAGGAGCTCTTACACAGGAACAGGCCGACCAGAAATTCGAGGCATGGAAAGCCCAGAGAGATGCCAAGATCAATGCAAAGATCGAAGGTATTTCAAAAGCAGCCGCAGCAGCAAACAAAGCTGCAGCAGATGCCGAGACCAAAGTCAATGAAGCAAGAGCTGAAGCTCTCGCAAAGAAGAAAGCTGAAGCCGAAGAAGCTGCAAGAGCCGCTGCCGAAGCTGCCGCTGCTGAAAAAGCCGCTCAGGAAGCTGCTGCAGCAGAAGCTGAAAATGCAGAAGCTGCCGAGACTCCGGCAGAAGCATAATGACGCTGCCGGTATGATGCTGAAAATTGCCAGGATACAGAAATCCAACGGCACCGAAGGGGAAGTCGTCATAAACTTCCATGGCATCTCACCGGACGAAATCGACATCAAGGAACCGGTATTCATCTATTTCGATGGATTGCCGGTTCCTTTTTTCTTTGATTCCTTTACGAAGAAAGGCAATACGAAAGCCCTCGCACATCTGACAGGTATAGACTCCATAGCTGATGCGGACGAGATTGCAGGCAAATATGTTTACTCGGCCGATGAAAATCTCGAGACGGAACTTGAAGATGATTTTTCCTTTCTCGAAGGCTGGACACTCACTGATGCCTGCGGCAATATCAAAGGCACCATAACAGGATTTTTAGATATTCCGAACAATCCGTGCCTCGAAGTTTCAGTTTCCCCGGATAAAAAAGCCGACATCATGGTCCCGCTGCATGACGACCTCATCACAGGCATGGATGAAAATTCAAGAATTCTGAGCATGCAAATTCCTGACGGGCTTTTCTAAGACATTTCTTCGACAGCAGACACCTTTTCCATAATCATCTCAGGCGTTATCGTCTCGAAACATCTCAGAGAATCATACATGCATTTCCCTTCCCCGTAAATCGAGCAAGGTCTGCACGGCAAGTCCGACTGTATGCAATTTTTACCGATATCGTAGCCGTACCCCATGAAACCTGCAGCCGGATGAGTCGCGCCCCATACGGATACAAGAGGCACACCTGCCAACGATGCCAAATGCATCGAAGATGAATCCATCGTCACCATGGCATCCATATTCGTCATCAATGCCAGTTCGCCCCATATGTCGGTCCTGCCGAAAACTCCGGTAACATTAGGATACATGGCTTCCATTTCCCGGACGAAATCGAGCTCCCTGCCAGGTCCCGAAAAAATGAACACCCTGTCATATCGCGACGACATAAGACCGATCAGTTCCCTGCTCTGCTCCTGAGGATATATTTTCATATACTTGCTCGCAAAAGGAGCATAACCTATCCATTTGCCGGACTTTTCGCCGAAAATTTCCGGGACAGGGCGCTGCTGCTTCTGCTGTTTCGGATCGGGGACCGGGAATCCGAGCCGTGCGAAAACGTCGCAGAATTTAAGCACATTGTGCCGGAACGGCACAATCTCCAATCCTTTTCCCTTTATGGAACTTCTTTTCCTTCTGTTCTTATGGAACAATGAAATCTTCGCCCCGGTAAATCGCAGGCAATAGCGGATAATCCTGCTTCTCAATGAATTATGAATATCGGCCACATAGTCTATCCTCGACTTTGCCGCCGCGGAAATGAGACGGAAAAGCGATTTGAGAGACCCCGACGAATCCAAAGTCAGAATCTCTATATCGGGAATTTCATTGTAGAATTTGGCGAACCTGGGCTTGGTCGCTACGGTTATCCTCAAATCCGGATATGTTTCCCGTAGAGCAGAAACTGCAAAAAGGCTCATTATCACATCTCCCATGGCGGAAAATCTGATGATAAGGATATGGTGACGGGAACGGTGACCGGGGAAAAGGGACATTGCTCGGGATGACAAATGGGGGATAATCTACTTCGATGATGCAGAATACAGTACCGGATTCAGGCTCGGGTCATTATACATTTTCATCTGTTTGTATACCTTCATGTATTTCCTGCCCGATGCGATTTCCGCCAACAGCTCATCTATCGCCGTGCTCAAATCCACGCGCTGCTGTTTCAGAACGGCAAGTTTGTCCGCACACTTCCGGACATGGTCCTCCGATGCATCCGTCCTCGAGGCCTCGATCTGCATGTGATACAGTTTCAAGGCCAGAATCGAAAGTCTGTCGATAGCCCAGGCCGGAGTCTCCGTATTGATTTTTGCATCCGGAGCAGGCTGTACGTTTTTGAAACTGTCGAGATACCACGAATCGATGTACTCCACCATATCCGTCCTCTCCTGATTCGACCTGTCTATCCACCTTTTTATCGACAATGCTTCGACAGGATCTATCTTCGGATCCCTGATTATATCTTCCAGATGCCACTGGACGGAATCAATCCAGCACTTTCCGTACAGGAGAAATTCGAGCGTTCCCGGAGAATACGGATTGTTGCACTTGACATTGACATCATCGGTCAGATGATAGTCGGACACGACCTTGTCGAATATGGAATTGAACTCGGAAGCTTTCATATATTTTGATTTTACTGACATGTACACTATTCGGAAGCAATGGAAATATTTACATTTGCGACGAAATCATCCAAACAGAAATATTCAGGAACCGCCGCAATCGAAGGCTTAGCGGTTATTTTAAAATCGATGTACTCGATGTTGCCGAGTTCCGACAGATCGAATACAGTCCACTTGTCCATGATGGAATACCCTGTCGTCTCCGTCTCCTCATCCTTGCGTACGCCGGCCAGCAGTATGCTTGCAGACTCGGTCTCGGCACCTGAAAGATATCCTGTGGCCGTCAGTTTCACCTCTACCTGAACATCGTTGGAGGCATTGTACTCCGCAATCCAGTCAGCCACCTGTTTTGTATTGTTTACCACACAGCCTACGGGTGTGCATGTCCCGTAATTCCCGGAAATGAACTGGATGTGATGACCATTGGCCGAAATCTCCGGATTGTTATGGAAAACCGCGAAAACCGACCCGGACGAAGCTGACTCGGCATTTACCGTAAAACGGTTATATCCGTCGTCGGCACCTGCACCGTCATTTTCGCCGGCCGTTTCTTCCTGTTCCGGGGTTTCCGAGCCTGATTCAGCGCTCTCCGGATTCTCATCCGACCCGTCGGATGAAGACTTTTCCAATGTCGAATATGAAAGAGCGAAGCCGGTATAGTCCGTCGGGTTTTCCTTATCGTCTACACTGTTGGCAAAACTGATATTGCTGTCCACCAAAAAAGCATAACCGATTTCAAACAGAGCCTTGTCTTCCCCGTATGCGTCACCGCTCGAAGTTTCAGCGAATTCCTCCAAAGTAACCATAGCCTGATAGCTGCTATTGAAACCGCCGGATTTAAGACACGACACCGCGACAGCCGCTGCCGCAACCGTCAATAATAAATTTGCCGTTGATTTTATAATTCTGTTCATACTTCTATTCTGTTTTATCATAAGTTCGACGAATCCTTCGGCACTGAACACCATAATTTCGTTGAACTTACGTTATTCTATACCGAGATCGCGCAAAGTCTCTCTCATCAGGGAAACCGTATCCTCTGCAGCAGGGACCAAAGGAAGTCTCAACGAATTCTCGATCAGTCCCATAACCGCCATTCCGGCCTTTACCGGAATCGGATTGCTTTCTGCAAAACAATTTCTGAAAAGAGGCGTAAGCCTGTGATGTATTTTTCTGGCGGAGACGATATCGCCGTTCAGCAAAGCCTCTGACAGCTTCACCATCTCCTCCGGAACGATGTTCGACACCACGCTGACAACACCGTTCGCCCCTGTTGCCATCAACGCCAATGTCTCTTCATCATTTCCGCTAAGCACGGAAAAACCCTCGGGAGCATTTCTGATGATTTCGGAAATCTGCGAATAATTTCCAGAAGCCTCCTTGACAGCGATTATATTCGGAATTTCAGCCAGTCGCAGCGTTGTTTCCGCTTTCAGATTGGCTCCGGTCCTGCCTGGGACATTGTACAGCACTATTCCCTTGTCTGTAGACCCGGCCACTGCCTTGAAATACTCATAAAGGCCTCTCTGGGTCGGCTTGTTATAGTACGGAACCACGATAAGATAGGCATCCGGTCCGTATTTGTCCAACTGTCCGATACCGTCAAGAGTCTGCGTCAGGGAATTTGTCCCGCCGCCGACGACTATCGGTTTTCCCCCGCAGTTCTCTTTGGTCAGTTCAAGTATTCTCAGTCTCTCCTGCATGTCCAGACACGGCGTTTCCCCTGTCGTACCGAGAGGAACAAGAAAATGTATGCCGGCAGCCACCTGTCTTTTTAAAAGTCCGACATAAGTGTCATAATCGACTTTTCCATCCTTGAACGGGGTAATCAACGCCGTCCCGCAACCGGATAATTCAATCTTTTTCATAGCTATGCCTCCTGTCTGAAATCATAGATAACCGGAACTATTGGAAAACTATCTCCCTGAATTCATGTACGCCTTTCAGGTTTTCAGCCTTTATGGCGGCTTCTACCGCTCCTCTTGCGAAACCCTCGCGCGAAAAAGCCTCATGAGTCAGTGTGATACGATCGTTTATTCCTTCAAAGCCTATGGAATGAATACCTGGAATCTCGCCGCAACGGACGGACTGTATGTCCATATTCGTATGCATGTTCGCATCTATGATGGCTGCAAGGCTTTTTGCCGTCCCGCTCGGAGCATCGAGCTTGTGGCAATGATGTTTTTCCACCATGTACGGACTGTACCCTCCTGTTTTGCCGAGAAGAGAGGAAATAAAGTCGGTAACGGCGAAAAACACATTTACGCCTATCGAGAAATTCGACGCATATACCATCGGAGTCCCGCATTTTTCGAAATACGCAGTCACTTCATCCTTGATATCGTCCCATCCAGTAGTACCCACCACCACGGCCTTGAAATTTTCCGCCAGGAATCTGTAGTTTGCCCTGAAAGCCTCAGGAACGGTAAAATCTATACAGATGCTCTCCCGAGCAATAGCCTTGTCGAATCCGACGATATTTTCGCTTTTGCCGGCACACTCTATATTCTTTTCGATGAGGACTTTCTCTACCATCTTCCCCATCTTTCCGTATCCGCTAATTACAACTTTCATTTTCGAACAAATATTTATGTATCTGACGTACTGCGTCCGTCAATTCCGACCTGTCTACAACAAAACTCAAATTCACATACGAAGCTCCCTGCGAGATCATATAGATCTTGCAATCCGCGAGCGGAGCGAAAGTCCGGCTGAGAAGGCCCTTGAGATTGATGATATTCTTTCCGATGACAGATATCTGAGACTTGTCGCTGTCTACATAGACATCAGCGAATTCCGACAGCTGTTCCACGACCTTGTCTATATTCTGCGAAGAGTCTACGGTGACCGATATATTGGCTTCCGAAGTACTGATCAGATCTACCGAAACCTTGTTTATGCTGAAAATCTCGAAAACTTTCTTTAAGAATCCGGAAGTATTGATCATTTTTGTCGAGAATATATTGATAACCAATATATTCTCTTTAAAAGAGACTGACTTTACTCCATCTTCGATAAAGCTGCTCTGAAGAATGACAGTGCCTTTGCCCTCCGAATTCATCGAATTCAGGACATAGATAGGGATATTTTTCTTCACCGCCGGCTCTATCGTCAAAGGATGAAGGACTTTCGCCCCGAAATGAGCCATCTCGGCAGCTTCCTCGAAAGATATCCTCTCGATACACCTCGTATTCTCGACTTTTCTCGGATCTGCCGTCCGGACTCCGTCCACATCGGTCCAGATTTCTATGACCGAAGCATCGATAGCCATTCCTATCAACGATGCCGAATAGTCGGACCCTCCGCGACCGAGCACGGTAGGCTCGCCGTCCGACGTAGCGGAAACAAAGCCCTGCGTGATCACAGCATCATTTCCATCGTATGCTTCCGAAACGACTCCGGGTACTTTTTCTGCAATTGCAGCCATGTCAGGCTCGCCTTTCAGATAGTCATTCCCTGTTATGATCATGGTCCTGGCATCCATGAATCCGGTCTTTATGCCTTTCGAATTCATTGCACAGCAAATAATATTCGAAGACAGATACTCACCGGTAGAAATAATCACGGCCTTGCTCCTGTCCGACAATTCGCCAAGGGCGCATACGGCGCCGACAAAAGCATCGAGCCTGTCGCATATGTCATTGATTCTCGAACATGCGTCATGGCAGAATGAGGGAGTTTCCGCCATAAGATCGTGAGCCAAGCCTATGTGACGGGATCTGAGCTGATCGAGGAGTTCGACAGCGCCGGCAGTATTTTTCTTTGCAGCCTGATCTGAAATCTTATATAAAAGATCCGTCACTTTCGAAAGTGCGGAAACGACTACAACAGGTTTCTGTGCCAACTTGCTTTGGACAATAGAGATGGTCCGTGAAATGGCTTCGCAGTTAGCGACGGATGTACCGCCGAATTTCATCACAATCATAACAATATGTTTTTGATAAGTTCGTTTTTCGTCATATTTTACAAAAATATCCAATTATTTCCATCAGTCAAAGCATTTCAAAAAATAATTTTCCGCAGCGCAGCCTCATTGTCATCTCGAGCGGAGCCGGTAGGCGCAGTCGAGAGTGAAGCCTCTATTGTCATCTCGAGCGGAGCCGGTAGGCGGAGTCGAGAGATCTGTTAATATATTATTACTGTTCCCTATGAGCAGATCTCTCGACTTCGCTCGAGATGACAAAAGGGCGGGCTCTCCTGCTGGGACTATCTGGATGACACTATGCGGCTCAGCTCAGGATGACATTCAAAATGAGCAGATCTCTTGACTGCTCCCTCGACTACGCTCGGGATGACATTGCTCGAGATGACAAGAACGCACTGCATGACGCCGTGAATAAAAAAAAGGAGACCGAATCAAATCTTCCGATCGATCCGGTCTCCGTCTAAACGCGGCAGCTTCCTACTCTCCCACCTGGTCGGGCAGTACCATCGGCGTTGGTGAGCTTAACTTCTCTGTTCGGTATG
>CALUSD010000012.1 GCA_944323295.1 uncultured Bacteroidales bacterium
AAAACAACAAAAAGTGGTATGTACTGAGAGCGGCGGGCGGAAAAGAGAAAAAAGCCAAAGAATATCTCGAAAAGGAAATCGAGAGATGCGGTCTTCAGGATCTTGTTTCGCAAGTTCTCGTTCCGACAGAAAAAGTCTACAAAATCAAGGATGGCAAAAGAGTCAGTCAGGAAAGACTCTTTTATCCTGGTTATGTGCTTATCGAAGCGGAACTTACGGGAGAACTTCAATACATTATCAGAAATGAGGTTCCGCACATGTCCGGTTTCCTTACGGAAAAACGGAATGTAAACAGAGGCAACGGCAAGGCTCAGGAAGAAAAAGTTCCTGTTCCTCTAAGAGAGTCCGAAGTGAAAAGGATTCTCGGCGAACAGGATGAGGTAGCCGTAAGCGAAGGCGAGACCATCGTCGACTACAAGATCGGAGAGGCTGTGAAGATCACTGACGGTCCTTTCAGCGGTTTCGACGGTACTGTAGAAGAAATTGTCGAAGACAGAAGCAAACTTAAGGTAATGGTTATGATTTTCGGCAGAAAAACACTGCTGGAACTCAACTTTACGCAAGTAACTAAAGAATAATCAAAATTATGGCAAAAGAAGTTACCGGGTTTATCAAACTCCAGATCAAAGGTGGCGCAGCTAATCCATCACCTCCAGTAGGACCGGCACTCGGCTCGAAGGGACTGAACATAATGGATTTCTGCAAACAGTTCAATGCCCGCACTCAAGACAGCGCTGGTAAAGTATTGCCTGTAGTGATTACAGTCTACAGCGACAAGTCGTTTTCTTTTGAAGTAAAGCAACCTCCTGTAGCAGTACAGTTGAAAGAAGCTGCCAAAATATCCAAAGGATCCGATCAGCCGAACAGGAATAAGGTGGCAACCATTACCTGGGATCAGGTAAAAACGATTGCCGAATCCAAAATGCCGGATTTGAACGCATTTACGCTTAAATCCGCAATGACTATGGTAGCCGGCACGGCAAGAAGCATGGGTATAAAGGTCGAAGGAGAATTTCCTGCTGACATCTAAAAATCACACGCAAAATGGGAAAACTTACTAAAAACCAAAAAATGGTTATGGCCAAATACGATGCGGCCAAACAATATAAGCTATCTGAAGCCTGTGAGATTGTCAAGGAAATCACCTATACCAAATTCGATGCTTCAGTAGAACTTTCCGTCAACCTCGGTGTTGACCCTCGCAAGGCCAATCAGATGGTCCGCGGTGTGGTAACTCTTCCTAACGGAACAGGAAAACAGACGAGAGTACTCGTACTCTGCACTCCTGACAAGGAAACCGAAGCCAAGGAAGCCGGAGCAGACTATGTAGGTCTCGACGAATATATCGACAAGATCAAAGGCGGATGGACTGACGTGGATGTCATTATCTGTACGCCTTCAGTGATGGCCAAGGTCGGAGCTATCGGTAGAATACTCGGTCCGAGAGGTCTGATGCCTAACCCTAAAACCGGTACGGTAACGATGGAAATCGGAAATGCCGTAAAGGAAGTGAAGGCAGGTAAGATTGACTTCAAGGTGGACAAGACGGGTATCGTACACGCTGCCATCGGAAAGGTTTCATTCACTGCACAGCAGATCTGCGAGAATGCTCAGGAAATGATTTCTGCAATCATCAAACTGAAACCGCAGGCTCTCAAGGGCACATATCTCAAGAGCGCATCGCTCTGCTCTACAATGAGCCCTGGTATCCAGTTAGATGTCAAAACATTCAGTAGTGCTGAATAATAAAATTCAATGTTATGAGAAAAGAAGAAAAAGCGCAAATACTTGAATCGATTACAGCACAAATCCAGGAGACGCCTAATTTCTACATTACGGATATTTCCGGACTGAATGCTGAACAGACTGCAAAACTTCGTCGCGACTGCTTCGAAAAGAATATCAAGCTCATCGTAGTAAAGAATACTCTTTTCCACAAGGCAATCGAGGCCATGGGCAGCGAGGAAGCAAACCAGTTGCTTTCCACTCTCGAAGGTCCTACGGCCATCATGTACACGGAAACTCCTAACGTCCCTGCAAAACTCATCAAGAAGTATGCGGATGACGGTAAGGAGAAACCGGCTCTCAAAGGAGCATACGTACAGGAATGTGCATTCGTCGGAGCTGAGAAGCTCAGCGAACTCTGCAACATCAAGTCACGCGAAGAACTTATCGGCGAAATCGTCGGCTTGCTCCAATCTCCTGCACGCAACGTCGTATCTGCTCTCCAGTCAGCAGGCGGTAAACTTGCAGGCATTGTCAAGACACTTTCTGAAAGAGAATAAAACAATAAACAATTTAAATAGTTACAATTATGGCAGATATTAAAGCACTTGCAGAAGAGTTGGTAAACCTTTCTGTAAAAGACGTTCAGGAATTGGCAACAATCCTCAAAGAAGAATACGGTATCGAGCCGGCAGCAGCTGCAGTGGCAGTAGCAGGTCCGGCTGTAGCAGGCGGCGAAGCTGCTGCTGCAGAGCAGACTGAATTCGATGTTATCCTCAAGTCGGCCGGCCAGGCAAAACTTGGCGTCGTTAAGGCTGTGAAAGACATCACGGCTCTCGGACTTAAGGAAGCTAAGGACTTAGTAGACAAGGCTCCTGATGCTGTAATCAAAGAGAAAGTTTCCAAGGCTGAGGCTGAGCAGATCAAAGCTGCCCTCGAAGAGGCTGGAGCTGAAGTTGAGATTAAATAGCTTCATCTTTCCCCAGACGGGGACAACGATTCAGGTTTAGGGCCGGAACAGACCCTAAACCTTTTTGTCGTATTTAGTTTTTCAAAGAGCTGTTCCGATATGCCTTACAACTCATTCCGGACAGATTCTTAAATACAAAAGGCAGAACGATGTCACAAAACACCAAAAAACAGCGAATTTCTTTTGCATCATCAAAAATTCTCCTCGAATATCCGGACCTTCTGGAAGTGCAATTGAAGTCATTCAGAGACTTTTTCCAGCTGGACACCACGCCTGAAAACAGAAAAAACGAAGGCCTGTACCAGGTTTTCCAGGAAATTTTTCCTATTGAAGACACCCGCAACAACTACAAACTGGAGTTTATCGACTATTTCATCGACCCTCCACAGTATTCCATCGACGAGTGTCTTGAGAGAGGTTTGACATACAATGTGCCTCTGAAGGCAAAACTCCGCCTCTCCTGCAGCGATCCGGAACATGAGGATTTCGATACAAAAATCCAGGATGTATATCTTGGAAACATTCCGTATATGACGCCGGGAGGTACATTTGTCATAAACGGCTCCGAAAGAATCATTGTATCCCAGCTGCACAGATCCCCTGGCGTATTCTTCGGACAGAGCGTCCACGCCAACGGGACAAAGCTATACTCTGCCAGAATCATCCCGTTCAAGGGATCCTGGATCGAATTCGCGACTGACATAAACAATGTCATGTACGCCTATATCGACCGTAAGAAAAAATTGCCTGTAACAACGCTGCTCAGAGCCATCGGCTTCAACAGCGACAAGGACATCATAGATATTTTCGGGCTGGCCGACGAGATAGAGGCAACGCCTGACAATCTGAAGAAAAATGAAGGCAGGAAACTTGCCGCCAAAGTTCTGAAGACCTGGTTCGAAGACTTTGTCGACGAGGATACCGGAGAGGTGATTCCTGTCGAAAGAACGGTAGCTATCGTAGAGCGCGGGGAAATTCTCAGCGACGAGACCATCGAAAAATTGTCGGATACGGATGTAAAGACCATCCTGCTCCAGAAAGAAGATGCCAACGTCAACGAGTACGCCATCATCTACAATACGCTCCAGAAAGACCCGACAAATACGGAGACGGAAGCCATAAACTATATTTACAAACAGCTCCGCAACTCCGAACCGCCTGACGAGGCCACAGCAAGGGATGTTATCGACAAGCTGTTCTTCTCCGAAAAGAGATATGACCTCGGAGATGTGGGAAGATACCGTCTCAACCAGAAGCTGAATCTGACTATCCCGGTGGAAACCCGTGTGCTCACGAATACGGATATCATCGAGATCATCAAATATCTCATACAGCTCATCAATTCCAAGGCTACGGTGGATGATATCGACCACCTGAGCAACAGGCGCATCAGAACCGTAGGCGAACAGCTCGCCAACCAGTTCAGCGTAGGTCTTGCCAGAATGGCGAGGACTATCCGTGAAAGGATGAATGTAAGAGACAGCGAACAGTTCGCTCCGACAGACCTTATCAATGCCAAGACATTGTCCTCTGTCATAAATTCGTTCTTCGGAACAAGCCAGCTGTCACAGTTCATGGACCAGACCAACCCGCTTTCGGAGATGACACACAAACGTCGTCTGTCCGCATTGGGACCGGGAGGCCTTTCGAGAGACAGGGCGGGATTCGAAGTCCGCGACGTGCACTACACGCATTACGGCCGTCTCTGCCCTATCGAGACTCCGGAAGGTCCGAACATCGGTCTGATTTCGTCCCTCTGCGTATATGCCAGGATCAATGACCTCGGCTTCATCGAGACTCCGTATCGCAAGGTCGAAAACGGAAAGGTGGATCTGAGCTCCGAAGGATGGCTGTACATGAGCGCCGAGGAGGAAGAGAACAAGATGGTTTCCCTCGCCAAGGTAAAAATGGACGATGAAGGAAACATTCAGGACGACAGAATCCAGTGCCGGTACGGTGCGGACTTCCCGGTTGTGACCAAGGATGAAGTGGATCTCATGGACGTGGCTCCTAACCAGATCGCATCCGTGGCAGCATCGCTGATTCCGTTCCTTGAGCACGATGACGCCCACCGTGCATTGATGGGTGCGAACATGATGAGGCAGGCTGTTCCTCTTCTCAATCCGGAGTCACCTATCGTAGGTACGGGATTAGAGGAGAGAGTCTGCTTGGATTCGAGAACGCAGGTCATCGCTACCGGCAAGGGTGAAGTAGTCTACGTGGACGCAAACGAAATCCATGTAAAATACGAACGCAGCGAAGATGAGAAATTCGTCAGCTTCGCCCCTGAAATCACAGTTTACAAACTGCCTATATACAGAAAAACGAACCAGAGCACCACGATTCTCCTCAAGCCTATCGTAAGGAAAGGCGACAAAGTGGAAAAGGGACAGGTGATCACGGAGGGATACGCTACCCAGAACGGCGAACTGGCACTCGGAAGAAACCTCAAGGTGGCATTCATGCCATGGAAAGGATACAACTACGAGGATGCCATCGTATTGTCCGAAAGGATGATCAGATGGGATATTCTCACTTCCGTGCATGTCGACGAATATATTTCCGAAGTAAGGGATACCAAACGCGGTATGGAGGAACTTACGTCCGATATTCCTAACGTGAGCGAGGATGCTACCAGAAATCTCGACGAGAACGGTATCATCCGCGTCGGCGCACACATTGAGCCGGGCGACATCATGATAGGAAAAATCACTCCGAAAGGAGAAAGCGATCCGTCGCCGGAGGAGAAACTGCTCCGCGCCATTTTCGGAGACAAGGCGGGAGACGTGAAGGATGCATCGCTCAAAGCCACGCCATCGCTTCGCGGTACCGTTATCAAGACTGCCCTCTACGCAAAAGTCGGCAAGGAGATAAACAGAAAAGGCGCCAAGGCCGACCAGAAGACCAAGATTGAAATAGTCGAGGAAGAGTTCAACCAGAAATCGGAAGCTCTCCGCAACAAATTCATTGACAAGCTGACGGTATTGGCCGGAGGCAAAAAGAGCGCCGGCATTTTCGAACTCGACGGGACCGAAGTCATTGCCAAAGGCAAGGATATCACTGTTTCCGAACTGAGGAAAATCAACTACGAGAACATCAACTCCAGCAAATGGACGGCGGACAAGGATGCCAACCAGCTCATCAAGGAGCTCATAAACAACTATTGCATCGCATATAAGGAAGCTGCCGCCCAGCACAAGAGAGTCGTGGACAAGATAAAGGTCGGCGATGAACTTCAGAACGGAGTGATGCAGTTAGCCAAGGTTTACGTCGCCAAAAAGAGAAAAATCACTGTCGGCGACAAGATGGCAGGACGCCACGGAAACAAAGGTATCGTGGCCAAAGTCGTCAGGGATGAGGATATGCCGTTCCTCGAGGACGGTACTCCTGTAGATATCGTGCTCAACCCTCTCGGCGTGCCGTCCCGTATGAATCTCGGTCAGATTTACGAAACCGTGCTCGGATGGGCCGGTGAAGAACTCGGACTGAAATTCAGCACCCCGATTTTCGACGGTGCGACCCTCGACGACATCTGCGCCTATACGGACAAGGCCGGACTTCCGAGATTCGGTAAGACATACCTCAGAGACGGAGGCACAGGCGACTGGTTCGACCAGCCTGCGACTGTCGGAGTGATCTATATGATCAAGCTCGGCCACATGGTGGATGACAAGATGCACGCAAGATCCATAGGACCTTATTCTCTCATCACCCAGCAGCCTCTCGGAGGTAAGGCACAGTTCGGCGGACAGAGATTCGGAGAGATGGAGGTGTGGGCTCTCGAAGCATTCGGCGCGGCAAATGTGCTCCAGGAAATCCTTACTGTCAAGTCCGATGACGTGACGGGCAGGTCCAAGGCATACGAGGCCATCGTGAAAGGCGACCTGATGCCTACTCCTGGCATACCGGAGTCCCTGAATGTGCTTCTCCATGAATTGAGAGGACTCGGACTGAAAGTCACATTGGATTAATTTACAGACTATTTGAAATTTTAGAAATATGCCGACTTTTAATAAAGAAAACAAGGTTAAAAGCAATTTCGAAAGAATCAGCATCTCTCTCGCTTCCCCGGAGGACATAAAGGCAAGGTCGTCCGGAGAGGTCCTGAAGCCTGAGACTGTGAACTACAGGACTTACAAGCCGGAGAGAGACGGACTGTTCTGTGAGAAGATTTTCGGTCCGACAAAAGACTACGAATGCCACTGCGGAAAATACAAGAGAATCAGGTACCGCGGAATCGTCTGCGACAGGTGCGGTGTGGAAGTGACCGAGAAGAAAGTCCGCAGAGAAAGGATGGGACATATCGAACTTACAGTTCCGGTAGCCCATATCTGGTATTTCAAGTCTTCTCCGAACAAAATTGCCGCCCTGCTCGGTATTCCGGCCAAAAAGCTGGAAGCAGTGATTTATTACGAAAAATACATCGTGATAAATCCAGGTACGACAGGCAAGGCGAAATTGGAGCTGCTCGCGGAGGAAGAATACCTCGATATCATCGACTCGCTGCCGGAAAACCAGAATCTGCCTAACGACGATCCTGATAAATTCAGGGCCGGAATGGGTGCCGAGGCAATATACGAGCTTCTGAAGGAAATCGACGTAGACGAACTCGCAAAAGAGCTTCGCCAGAAGATGATGAAAGAGACTTCGCAGCAGAGAAGGACAGAGGCGCTGAAAAGGCTCAGCATAGTAAAATGGTTCCAGGAGTCCAAAGGCGTCAACAGGCCTGAATGGATGATACTGAAAAACATTCCGGTGATTCCGCCGGATCTCCGTCCTCTTGTTCCGCTCGACGGAGGCCGTTTTGCCACTTCGGACCTGAACGATCTTTACAGGAGAGTGATTATCAGGAACAACAGGCTCAAGAGACTCATCGAGATCAAGGCTCCGGAAGTGATTCTCAGAAACGAGAAACGTATGCTTCAGGAGGCGGTAGATTCGCTTTTCGACAACTCGAAGAAATCGAACGCTGTCAAGAGCGAGGCGAACAGGGCGCTCAAATCCCTGTCCGACAGTCTGAAAGGAAAACAGGGACGTTTCCGTCAGAATCTGCTCGGAAAACGTGTGGACTATTCTGCACGTTCCGTCATCGTGGTGGGTCCGGAACTCAAGATGCACGAATGCGGTCTGCCTAAATTCATGGCGGCAGAGCTTTACAAACCGTTCATCATCAGGAAACTGATAGAGCGCGGCATTGTAAAAACCGTAAAATCGGCCAAGAAAATCGTGGACAGAAAGGACCCTGTGATCTGGGATATCCTCGAGAATGTGATGAAAGGACATCCGGTACTTCTGAACCGTGCGCCTACACTTCACAGACTCGGTATTCAGGCATTCCAGCCAAAGATGATCGAGGGTAAGGCCATTCAGCTGCATCCGCTCGCATGTACGGCATTCAACGCCGACTTCGACGGAGACCAGATTGCCGTGCACCTTCCGCTCGGAAATGCAGCCATTCTCGAAGCGCAGCTTCTGATGCTCGGATCGCACAACATCCTGAATCCTGCAAACGGTACCCCAATCACGGTGCCTTCACAGGACATGGTGCTCGGTCTTTACTACATATCGAAGCCGCGTCCGGGAGCCAAGGGCGAAGGCATGAATTTCTATGGTCCGGAGGAGGTCATCATCGCCCTCAACGAAAAGGCCATCGACATACATGCTACCATAAACGTAAGGCTTCCGAAAAACAAACAGAATCTTTCCGAAGGCTATGAGATGGTAAAGACGACTCCGGGCAGGATCATCGTCAACCAGCTCGTTCCGATAGAAGTACCTTATATAAACGAAGTTCTCGGAAAGAAATCATTGAGGAAAATCATTTCCGTGGTTATAAACAACACCGGTATTGCCCGTACGGCACAATTCCTCGACGATATCAAGAACCTCGGTTATTCCATGGCGTTCAAGGGAGGACTTTCCTTCAACCTCGGCGACGTCATCATTCCTGAGGAAAAGGAATCTCTGATCGAGAACGGATACAAGACGGTGGAAGACATCAAGAACAACTTCTCGATGGGTTTCATCACGAACAACGAGCGCTACAACAAGGTAATCGACCTGTGGACTTCCATCGACAACAAGATCACAGGTATCGTGGAGAAACAGATTTCCAACGACCAGCAGGGCTTCAACCCTGTGTACATGATGCTGGACTCAGGAGCCCGAGGTTCGACACAGCAGATCAAGCAGCTCTGCGGTATGCGAGGCCTGATGGCAAAACCTCAGAAATCCGGTGCGCAGGGGGCGGAAATCATCGAAAACCCGATCATATCGAACCTGAAAGAGGGTATGACGGTGCTCGAGTACTTCATCTCCACGCACGGAGCGCGTAAGGGTCTGGCAGATACGGCATTGAAGACTGCTGACGCAGGTTATCTGACCCGTCGTCTCGTGGACGTATCTCATGACGTCATCATCAACGAGGAGGACTGCGGCACCCTGCGCGGACTTATAGCCACCGCTATCAAGAGCAAGGATGAAATAGTGGAATCCCTCGGCGAGAGAATTCTCGGAAGGACTTCCGTACACGATATCTTCAACCCGCTTACCGGAGAACTCATCCTGCCTGCAGGTGAAGAAATCACGGAAAAGATAGCTGCGCTGATTGAGTCGCTCCCTATAGAGCAGGTGGAAATCCGCTCTGTACTTACCTGCGAATCCAGAAAAGGCGTATGTGCGAAATGCTACGGCCGCAACCTCGCATCCGGAAGGATGGTCGAGAAAGGAGAAGTGGTCGGCGTGATTGCGGCACAGTCCATCGGAGAGCCGGGCACCCAGCTGACCCTGCGTACGTTCCACGTCGGAGGTACGGCTTCGAGCACGGCATCAGAGAGTTCCATCACGTCGAAATACGAGGGTAAGCTCGAATTCGAAGAACTCAGGACCATCCAGAGAGTCGGCGACGACGGCAGCGTTCAGGACGTAGTAGTCAGCCGTACTACCGAGGTCCGCATCATCGACGAGAATACCGGTATCACCTACTCCCAGTACGATGTGCCTTACGGCTCCATTCTCTACAAGAAAGACGGAGACAAGGTCAAGAAAGGCGACCTCATCTGCGAATGGGACGCATACAACGCCATCACCATCATCGAGGCTGCCGGTAAGGCCCGCTTCGACAGCATGATAGACGGAGTGACATACCGCGAGGAAATGGCTGATGAATATTCCCTGAACAGGGACAAGGTCATCATCGAGTCCAGGGACAAGTCGAAAAACCCGACTATCAACATCATCGACGAAAACGGAGAGAGCAAGAAGCAGTACAACCTGCCTGTCGGCGCTCACGTCATGGTGAACGACGGAGACGACCTGAAGATCGGAGACATCATCATCAAGATCCCTCGTGCCATCGGTAAATCGAGCGATATCACCGGAGGTCTTCCTCGAGTTACGGAACTCTTCGAGGCGCGCAACCCGTCCAACCCTGCCATCGTATCCGAAATCAACGGCGAGGTCATCATGGGCAAGATCAAGAGAGGTAACAGGGAGATCATCATCAAGAACAAGTCAGGTCAGGAAAAGAGATACCTCGTACCTCTTACCAAGCAGATTCTTGTTCAAGAGAACGACTACGTGAAAGCCGGAATGAGGCTTTCCGACGGAGCAGTCTCCCCTACCGACATCCTCGACATCCTCGGTCCGATCAAGGTACAGGAATACATCGTGAATGAGATTCAGGAGGTTTACCGTCTCCAGGGCGTGAAGATCAACGACAAGCATTTCGAAATCATCGTAAGACAGATGATGAGAAAGGTGCAGATCAACGATCCGGGCGATACCGACTTCCTGCCGGAAGAACTCGTGGACAAGTGGGTATTCATGGATACCAATGACCATATCTACGGCAAGTTCATCATCACCGATTCGGGTGATTCCGAAAAATACTCTATCGGCGAGATCATTTCGGCACGCGAGATGAGGAGCGAGAATTCTTCGCTCGAGCGTCAGGGCCTGAAAATGATGGTACTCCGCGAAGCCAAGCCTGCCACTGCAAGCCAGGTGCTCCAGGGAATTACCCGTGCGGCATTGAAAACGAACAGTTTCATTTCCGCAGCATCTTTCCAGGAGACGACCAAGGTCCTCAGCGAGGCAGCTATCCGCGGCCGCGTAGATACGCTCGAAGGTCTGAAAGAAAATGTCATCTGCGGTCACGCAATTCCTGCCGGTACCGGCCAGAAAGAGTTCCAGGAAATCTTGGTAGCTCCGATGGAAGAGTATCAGAAAGCGATGAGCGAGCTGTAGCGGATTCTTCTGACGCAC
>CALUSD010000013.1 GCA_944323295.1 uncultured Bacteroidales bacterium
ATCACTGCCGCCCGTCTATGTCATCGACGGAGAAATTTTCACCGCTGACATAAACGGATACATATTTTCAGTATGTACAGAGGAAACGTAGATCTTTCGACCCCTCGCTGAAGAGGGCTCGTCGCAGAATATGTTCTACGCCCGTAGTGGTGGTTCAATGATATAGATAAATTGAGTTTGCCTTGGCGAAAATCGAAGAATTGTTGCCTATGGTGTCCGATGAGGCTTCCGCAGATGACAAGGACGCTATCGAGCTTTCCATATTGTCGGATGTGGTCATCGAATACGAAAAGGAGCATTTCCCGATAGAGAAACCTACCATTGCCCAGCTTGTAGAACTGGCATTGGAAGAAAAGCAAATGACACAAAAGGAGTTGGCGGAAGAAATCGGGGTCAGCCCCTCAAGGATCAGCGATTATGTGAACGGGCGGGCGGAACCGACCTTGAAAATAGCCAGTTCTCTCTGTAAAGCATTAGACATACAGCCGTCGGCGATGTTGGGGCTATAAACCGGTTCGACAGCCCGGAATTTCGTTTTGGCAGGAGCTTTGACGTAAGGGTGACCCAAAAGGAGGAGAAAGGACCCTTTTGGGTGCCCTTAATCAGTCCGTACACCAGGAAAGGGTGCGGGACTGGTCGCCGTTTACGTCGATGCGGACCCGGAGTGTTTCCATCGGAAGGAGCTCCTCTATGTTTTCAGGCCATTCGATAAGGCACAGGCAGCCGCTGTCGATATAGTCGAAAAATCCTATGTCCAAGGCCTCGGAAACTTTATTTATTCTGTAAAAATCGAAATGATACACAGGCTGTCCGCTTTTGGTAAGATACTCGTTGATAATGGTAAATGTTGGAGAACAAACGGCATCTTCTACTCCGAGCCGATGGCACAAAGCCGTAGTGAACGTCGTCTTGCCCGCTCCCATCGGAGCATAAAACGCAATAATCCTGCGGTCTTCGATTTTTTCTATAAATTCCTTCGCTGCACGATCGATGTCGTCAAGGTTTTTTATGATTATTTCCGTTTTCATACAGGAATACTATTTTCGGTAAATGGCGAAGAAAGCCGAGCCGCTGCCGGACATCGAAGCATAGACCGCACCCGTATCGTACAGGGACCTTTTCACTTCGGCGAGAACCGGATATTTTTTAAACACTGTAGCCTCGAAAGCATTGACGATATGGTCTTTCCATGTCTCTACCGGCATGGCGAGACGGGAAAGAAGCGGGGTTGACGGACGATGCGGGACGATACCCTTGTATGCATCCGCAGTAGATACTGAAACACCATCCGGCACGACGACCTTTATTTCATAATTGTCATGAAACCCGTCCGGAAGTTCGTATTCCGACAATATCTCTCCTCTGCCCTTTCCGGACATCGGCCTGTCATGAAAGAAAAACGCGCAGTCGCTGCCGAGCCGTGCGGCGTATCCCGACAAAGTCCCGAGGTCGAGATGAAGGCTGAAAATATCATCGAACATTTTCAATGCAAAGGAAGCATCGGACGAGCCGCCTCCGAGACCGGCTCCGACCGGAGACGTTTTCTCCAAAAAAATTTTCACGGGGCCGATATCGAAATCCTTTTCAAGAAGCCTGAAAGCTCTGACCGTAAGATCTTCCATGGGATTCCAGTCCACTCCGTCACCTTTCGCAACCGTTATCATCACCCGGGCATCGTCCGAAACGGCCTGCACGATCTGTCCCCGTGAGGCACTGTACCGCTCTGAAAGCGAGGTCACGGATGCACTGCCGTCATCAGCCCTGACGATTTCCAAAGTATCTGAAATTTCATGATACGGCACAAATACCGTCTCGATATCATGGAAACCGTCTTCGCGCTTGCACAGGACATCCAAGCCGAGATTTATCTTTGTGAAAGGATGCGTTATCATTGCTAAAAGGAATTTCTTATCGTATGCTCTATCCAGGCTGCAATCTTCTCTCGCTCCCCGCATTCCGACAGAAATTCGAAAACGGGCGAAACAAAAGACTGCATCTGCAGGACTTTCGCCTCCTGCTCCGGAATACCCCTGGACCTCATGTAAAACTGCTCGTTTTCATCTAATTTGCCGATGGCGGCTCCATGAGAGCACTTCACGTCGTCCGCGTAGATTTCGAGCTGCGGGTCTGTTTCGACCTTGGCATCTTCGGAAAGGAGGAGGTTGTGGTTTTCCTGGTATGCTTCCGTCTTCTGGGCATCCGGTTCGACTATGATTCTGCCATGGAACTTGGCCTTGGCGGTTCCAGACACTATGCCCCTGAGCATCTGACGCGATGAACAGCCGGGAACTTTGTGAAAGACTTCGATGTCCATGTCCGCATTTTCCGCATCCGGGCAGAGATACAGGCCTCCCAAGCGAAAACCGGCTTCCGTACCGGCAAGTTCGACCCGTAAATTCATCCGGAAGTCCGCTCCCGGCAGAGCCATGGCAAGAAATTCGACCGAGGCGCCGCTGCCGACAGTCATCCTGCAGTCGAAAACATTGTCCGTCAGGACATCGAAACCGCAGACATTTTTTCCGAAAGGGAGGACAATACCGTTGCTCGTGGATACGAGCAACATTTTCAATGAATTTCCGGCAGGTATGTTGATATTTTCCGACATAAAATCCGGGTTAAATGCTGTCATAGCCGTTTTCTTCAATCATGGCAACGAGTTCCCTGCCCGCCGTCTTTACGATCCGTCCGTCTTTCAGGACATGCACGATATCCGGAACGATGTAGTCCAAAAGCCGCTGGTAATGAGTGATGACTATCGTGGATTTTTCCGGCGTTTTCAGGGTATTGACGCCCTCGGCCACGATTTTCAATGCGTCCACGTCGAGACCGCTGTCAGTTTCGTCCAAAATTGAGAGCACGGGGTCGAGCATCGCCATCTGGAAGACTTCGTTGCGTTTTTTCTCGCCGCCTGAAAAGCCGACATTCACTTCCCTTTTGGCGAACTCCGGCTTCATCTGGACCAAGGCCATCTTTTCTTTCATCAGTTTCAGGAAAGCGGCGGCAGAAAGCGGCTCTTCTCCGAGTGCCTGACGCTTGGAGTTGACCGCAGTCTTTATGAAATTCGTTATCGACACCCCGGGGATTTCCACAGGGTACTGGAACGAAAGGAAAATTCCCGCCCATGCACGTTCTTCCGGGCTCATTTTCAGAAGGTCGCGCCCCATGAATGTCACGCTGCCTTCCGTGACGGTGTATTGAGGTTTGCCTGCGAGGACCGATGAAAGGGTGCTTTTCCCGGCTCCGTTAGGGCCCATGACGACATGAGTTTCGCCCTTGCGGACGGTCAGATCGACGCCTTTCAGAATCTCCTTGTCTTCAACCCGGGCTCTGAGGCCTTTTATTTCAAGTAATATATCGGTTTGCATTGCAATGCTTTTAAAATTTTTCAAATATAGAGACTTTTTGTAAAATATAGCTCCGCTCGAGATGACATTATGCCTTGCGGACATAGAGACGGTGCCAGTTGTAGAGAGATGCTATTCCGTTTATCAGATACAGTCCGCAGACCATTGGCATGAAGACGTGCCCTACCGAGATATGCAGCCACATCTGGGTGATGTTTACCAGAAGCCAGGCCACCCAGCAGTCCCATTTTTTCAACGCTGAAAGAAACTGGGCGACTAAAATCAGGACCGTGACACATGAATCGAGATACGGGACCGGGTCAGCAGGGAAAACCCCGACCAGCCATCTGTTGCCCAAGAGGCTCAGAAGCCAGCCCCACAGAGCGGCGAGGACGAAAACGGAAACTATCGCTCCTACTCTCTGCGGCCAGGTCAGCATGGTCACTTTCAATGACTTGTGATCCGCCGCACTCTCCTCGTCCTTTTTGGGATGAGTCCACCTGTAATGGCCGAGGATATTGATACCGAGAGATATCGGCTGAAGGATAAGGCTTGCGTACAGATGTTTGTTCCAGAACATCAGGAACAATAAAAACGTGTAGAAGTACCCTACCCAGAAATTGTATTTGCTGTTCCTTCCGGCCAATATTACACAGGTCAGCCCGAAAAGCGACGTCGCGAGGTCGATCAGGAGGACCGGGGTGTCTCCGCCTATGGTGAAGAGGGTATGGTTCAATATGTCGTACAGATTCATTCGGTTATGGTTTAGACCAATGTAAAAATAAGTTTTGTAGAAACTATTTATTAAGCGGGCACTGTTGACAAGTAATGTGTTTGGGAGGAGGGTGGCCCAAAAGGAGGAATTTCAAGGCTTGCGAAGATGAGAAAACCGCAGTGTACTGTCGTACATGAGGATTTTCGAATCAAGCGTAACGAAGAAAGTGCCCTTTTGGGCCGCCCTCCCGAATCATCCTACAGAGCCCTCAAGTGAAACCTGCAACAGTTTCCGCGCCTCCACGGCAAATTCCATCGGAAGTTTGGCCAAAACCTCATTGGCGTAGCCATTCACTATCAGACCTACCGCATCCTCGGGACCTATGCCTCTCTGGTTGCAGTAAAACAGCTGGTCCTCGCTTATCTTGGACGTAGTCGCCTCATGCTCCACGACGGAAGATTTGTTGGAATTCACTATGTGAGGAAACGTATGCGCCCCGCACTTGTCGCCGATGAGCAGGCTGTCGCACTGGGAATAATTTTTGGAATTGTCCGCGCCAGGATTTATCCTGACGAGCCCCCGATAGCTGTTCTGGCTGTGTCCTGCGGAAATACCCTTGCTGATGATACGGCTTTTGGTATTCTTTCCGATATGAATCATCTTGGTACCTGTATCCGCCTGCTGTCTGTTGTTCGTCACCGCTACCGAATAGAACTCGGAAGACGAATTGTCGCCTTTCAGGATAGTGCTCGGATATTTCCATGTAATGGCCGAGCCCGTTTCCACCTGTGTCCAGGAAAGATGGCTTCCCTCACCTTTGCATATACCGCGCTTGGTCACGAAATTGAAAATTCCGCCACGGCCCTGCGCGTCTCCAGGGTACCAGTTCTGCACCGTGGAATATTTCACATCGGCATCCTTTTCCACGACTATTTCCACTACGGCCGCATGAAGCTGGTTTTCATCCCTCATGGGAGCCGTGCATCCCTCGAGATAGCTTACATACGACCCTTCGTCCGCCACTATCAGCGTCCTCTCGAACTGTCCGGTACCGCTGGCATTGATCCTGAAATAGCTGGAAAGTTCCATCGGACAACGCACGCCTTTCGGTATATAGCAGAATGAGCCGTCACTGAAAACAGCCGAATTCAGGGCAGCATAGAAATTGTCCCCGACAGGGACAACGGAGGCCAAGTATTTCCGTACCAAATCAGGATATTCCCGCACCGCCTCGGAAAAAGGACAGAAGATAATGCCTTTTTCGGCCAATGTCTTCCTGAATGTGGTCTTCACCGACACCGAATCGAATACTGCATCCACAGCCACTCCGGCCAACGCTTCCCTTTCATGCAGGGGAATCCCGAGCTTTTCGAAAGTCGCCTCCAATTCAGGGTCGATTTTGTCCTTGTGTTCTTTTTTTGGGGCGGCAAAATATATTATGTCCTGAAAATCGATTTCCGGGATGGTCAGATGGGCCCATTGCGGCATCGGCATCTTCTGCCATTTCCGGAATGCGTCGAGACGGAAATCGAGGAGCCACTGCGGTTCTTCCTTTTTGGCGGAAATCATCCTGATGATGTCCTCGTTCAATCCTTTCGGCAGGAATTCCTGCTCTACGTCCGTCACGAATCCATGTTCGTATTCCTGAGACGTTATTTCTTCAAGTATGTCTTTTTCTTCCGACATGATCCGTAAATAATATTTTTCGGAGCCTCCGGCGTCATTGCCCGTCAGGGCTCCCGATATTTCGTCGGCAAAGATACCTATTTTTGACAAATTCCAATCATCCGGGTCCGACTTGGAAAATGTCCGTAAATTTATTATTATTGCGGCCCCGAACGGGCATTTAATACAAAACAAAAAGATAATGAAAAAGATTTTTGCGATAACCGTATTGGCGGTCCTTGCCGCCATGCCGGTAAAGGCCGATGAAGGAATGTGGCTGCTGCCGCTGCTCGAAAAGATGAACCAGAGCCAGATGCAGGCTCTCGGGTGCAGGCTCGATGCGAAACAGATCTACGACATCAACCATTCGTCTCTCAAGGACGCCATAGTCCAGTTCGGAGGCGGCTGTACGGGAGAAATCGTCTCGGACGAAGGACTGCTGCTGACAAACCATCATTGCGGCTACGCAAGCATCCAGAAGCTGAGTTCTGTCGAACATGACTATCTGACCGACGGATACTGGGCCATGAACAGGGACGAGGAGCTGCCGGTGGAGGGGCTGAGCGTGATATTCATGGAAAGTCTGCAGGATATTACGGACGATATCGCGAAGGCGGAAAAGAAGGCAAGGAAGGAATTCAAGGACAGTTCCGACGTGGAGAGCCGCGTATCGGAGGCTGTCGGAAGCGTCATCGAGGAACTGCAGGCCGAGGCCGAGGAGAAGAATCCGCATTGCTATGCCAGCGTCATTCCGTTCTATGACAACAACGTGTGGTATCTGATAGTGTACAAGGAGTTCAACGATATCCGTTTCGTAGGCGCTCCGCCGTCCTCGATAGGCAAGTTCGGGGCCGATACAGATAACTGGATGTGGCCGCGTCACACCGGGGATTTTTCTATTTTCCGCGTCTATGCCGACAAGGACAACAATCCTGCGGAATATTCCGAGGACAACGTGCCGTATACTCCGAAAAAGCATCTGAAAATTTCGCTCGGCGGCATCCAAGAGGGGGATTATACCATGATTATGGGCTATCCGGGCAGGACAACAAGATTCCAGACTTCACCTGAACTGGAACTACAGCTGAAGCTCAACGATATACGTATCGCGGCCCGTACGGTCAGACAGAATCTGATGATGGAAGACATGCTTGCGGATCCGCAGGTCAGGATACAGTATGCGAGCAAGTATGCGTCGTCTTCGAACGGCTGGAAAAAATGGCAGGGAATGAAGCTCGCATTCGAAAAATTGGATGTAATCGGACGCGCAGAGGATGAAGAGAAGGCTTTTTCAGAATGGACTGCAGGCAAAAAATCCAGGACGGAGAAATACGGATCGGCATTGGAGGCGATTGCTGACGGCGTCATGGAAGGGACCGGACCCAATATCCAGTATGTTCTCGCTCAGGAGTCCATATATCGCATAGAGCTGCAGCAGTTCGCTTCGAAAATGAAGAGTTCTTTCACGACATATATTGCAAAAGATACGGAAAAAGATACCGCTGCCGCCATGGAACTGGCGTATGAAGCACTTCTGCCGCTGTACAAGGATTATTCTGTCGCCACAGACAGGAAAATTGCTGCCGCAATGATAGATTTCTACATGGAAAATGCGGATGAGGAATACAGTCTGACCGATATTTTCGGTGACTCCGTCAATCCTGACACGCAGGCCTATGTGGACAGTCTTTTCGACAACAGCGTATTCGTTTCGGCAGAAAAGCTCAAGGCCGCAATCGAAGATAATGACTGGTCGGCCATTGCCGGGGACCCGGCAAATGCCTTGGCAAAACAGGTCAACAAGTCGATAGTTTCGGTATATCCAGGACTTATGAGAAGCGACTCGAAACTGGCTGAAGGAAGAAAAACATACACTGCAGGACTTTTGGAATGGAAAAAGGGCGAGCCGTCCTATCCGGACGCCAATTTCACCATGAGACTGACTTACGGGTCAGTGAAGGGGTATTCGCCAAAGGATGCCGTTATCTACAGGTATTATACGACCTTAGACGGAGTGATGGAAAAGGAGGATCCTGACAACTGGGAGTTTGTGGTGCCCGAGAAGCTGAAAGAACTGTACAGGAACAATGATTTCGGTCCGTACGCTCTCCCTGACGGGAAAATGCCGGTGGCTTTCCTGTCGAACAATGATATCACCGGAGGAAACTCGGGAAGTCCTGTCATGAATGCCGACGGTGAGCTGATAGGACTGGCTTTCGACGGGAACTGGGAATCCATGAGCAGCGACGTGATGTTCGAGCCGGAGCTCCAGAGGTGCATCAATGTGGATATCAGGTATGTGCTTTTCATTATAGACAAGTTTGGAGGGGCGGGGTGGCTGCTTGATGAAATGGAAATATCCGGCTTGTGTAAAAATGGAATATTATGAAAGAGAATGAAATAATGAAGATGCTCTATGATGTGCAGCATCCGGCGAAGGGAGACAGGAACATCGTGGAGCTCGGAATGGTGGATAAAATAGACATTGACGGGAACAGGGTGACCGTCACCTTAGCCTTTTCCAAACATCGTGATCCGTTGGCGGAGTATCTTATCGGAAGCACGAAAGCCGCTTTGGTGCGGCATATTCCCGGGGTGGAAGCAGAAGTGAAGACCATCGTCAAGGATGAGGGGAAGAAACCGGTCGGACTGAATTTGGGAATAGAGGAATTGGTCGGCGTCAAACATATCATCGGAGTGGCATCGGGAAAAGGCGGCGTGGGCAAATCCACTGTAGCGGTAAATTTAGCCGTGGCTCTGGCTCGTCTCGGATACAAGGTGGGGCTTGCGGATGCGGATGTGTACGGACCTTCCGTGCCAAAGATGACAGGGACCGAGGGAGAGGTGCCGGAGGCCTACAAGGAAGGCGACAAGGAAGTGATAATGCCGTTGGAGAAATACGGTGTGAAGTGGATGTCCATCGGTTATTTCGCAAGGCCGGAGCAGGCGCTTATATGGCGCGGCCCCATGGCTTGCAATGCGTTGAAGCAGATGATTCTCCAGGTGCGCTGGGGCGAGCTCGACTTCCTGCTCATCGACATGCCTCCGGGAACGGGGGATATCCATATCAGTCTCGTGCATGACATTCCGCTGACCGGAGCCGTCATCGTCAGCACGCCTCAGGCGGTGGCGCTGGCGGATGTGGAAAAGGGCGTGAACATGTTCCGCAACGAAAGTATAAAAAAGCCGATTTTCGGGCTTGTGGAGAATATGGCATGGTTTACTCCTGCCGAACTTCCGGAAAACAGATATTACATATTCGGTAAGGACGGGGGTGCAAAGATGGCAGAGAAGTACGGAATTCCGCTCTTGGGGCAAATCCCTCTCGTGCAGGGAATCCGCGAATCTGGTGATGCCGGAGAGCCTGTCGCCCTTTCTTCCCGCCCCGACGGCGAAGCCTTCATACTGCTGGCCGGGAAACTTGCGGACGCAGTCAAAGATGTCTGAAA
>CALUSD010000014.1 GCA_944323295.1 uncultured Bacteroidales bacterium
ATGCCTACAACGCGCTGAACTATCTGGAATATCTTCGAGGCATCTGGTACCTCGGGGACATACCTTCAGAGTGCATGTATCCTAAGGCGAGCGAGCCGGGAGACATACACATGCTCCAGGACTGGACAGTCAACTCGGAGACGGAACTGACCCTTTATTATTTCAAATATTGCTATATCGGCATCAACAGGGCCAACACCGTCATCAGAAGGGTGACGGACAGCAGCCTGAGCGATGAGGTAAAGCGCAAAGTTACGGGCGAAGCCTATTTCCTCAGGGCATGGAACTATTTCAACCTTGTCCGCGGCTATGGCCGGGTGCCTCTCTACACCGAGCCTATCAGCACTTTGGACATGACCACTCCGGAAATGGCGGAGAGCATAGAACAGATTTACGGGCAGATTATTTCCGACCTGACCCTCGCCGAGCAGCAGCTCGAAGTGAACAAGGTTTTCGGAAGGGTGGACAAGGTGGCCGCCCAGGCACTTCTCGCGAAGGTCTATCTGAACATGGCTTCCGGCAAGCATTACGGGGCTCCCGGCTATACGGACATGTCCATAGATGTGGATGATACATACGAGCTCGCGGCGAACTGGGCAAGGAAGGTCGTAAACGATTATCAGGCATATTACGATTTCGATGACGACCTCCTGCATATCTATGACGTGAACTATCCTGACGGGCCGGAGCACATATTCATCATGGCCACCGACAGGAGCGGTACCGACGAGGGCATGTACACGAAGATTCCGCTGCAGTTCCTTCCTAACAACGGCTCCGTGCCTATCTACATCAAATACAACGACCAGACCCTCAAACGTGCCAACGGGAACGGCTGGGGCGTGTTCATCATCGAGGACGATTTCATGAATTCATTCGATCTTACCGATAAGAGGCGTTCGGAACTCATGCATCATACCTTCTATGACGAAAACGGTGAAGAAATCAATGTGGCGGAAAACAACGGGTATTATTCCGCAAAATATGTCGACCCTGACTTTATAGGAGAAAGGACCAGTGCCCGCCCGTATCTGATCAGATACTCGGATATAGCTCTCGTGCTGGCGGAGGCAGAAGGTCCTACTACCGAAGCATACGAACTTGTAAACTTTATCAGACGTCGTGCAGGCATCACCGATCTCGCTCCCGGTCTGGATCTCGAGTCATTCAGGAAGGAAGTGATAAAAGAGAGAGCCAAGGAACTGGCATTCGAGGGCAACCGCCTGTATGATCTCCGGAGGACGGCATCCGTCACCAAAACCGTACAGGAGGCTACGAAACTGAGCGAGGAGGATGCGGCTTTCTACCCTATCCCTCAGCGCGAGCTCGACCTCAACCCTAACGTTAGATGATTCTCTGCACCTTGTCATCCCGAGCATAGTCAAGAGGTGATTCTCTGCACTTTGTCATCTCGAGCATAGTCAAGAGGCGATTTTCTGCACTTTGTCATCTCGAGCGTAGTCGAGAGATCTGCCTCATTGTCAGATCACAATCAAGAAATCTGCTTCCTTTGTCATTTCGACCGAGCAAAGCGAGTGGAGAAATCTGTAAAACTAATTGAACTGAAAAATGAAAAAAACACTAATATTGATATTAACTGCCGCCATCGCGGCAATGTCGGTGTCCTGCACCAAGACCATCGACAAGGAAATCCCGAGCAACGAGGTTTCCCTCCTCGAACTCAAGATACAGGGACAGATGGGTACTGCCGTCATCGAACGGGACGGGAATGACGCTTCTGCCACCGTATACATAATGGATTCTCCGGAATATCCGTATTCCAACGTTTTAGTGGAAGGCATCGTCGTGTCCCGTTACGCCACTTCGAGCGTGGAAACCGGAGAATATCTGAATTTCAGCAACCCGGACCGCAAGGCGAAAATTACCGTGACTTCCGAATCCGGCAAGACACTCGACTGGTGGATTTACATCGAGCCTTATGATGCCTTCTATGTCGGGACCTGGAAGATAAACAATATATACCTGCACTGTAACCAGAAGATTTCCGGTGCCGGAACCGGTGAGTGGGATACGGCTCTGAACGGTAGCGAATTCGGTGACAACGGATTGCCAGAGTACGATAACATCATCACTATTACTCTTGATGATGAAATGAAAGGCAATACTCTGACAGGAACGATTACCAACGATGCCGGCGCCGACGGTGAGTACGGTAATTTCTATGGAGTAATGGATCCGTATTCGGAAGACAACCCTCTGGATATGAATCCGCGTCTGAGATATCTTCTTCCTGCAGGGACAGCAACATGGGAACTCGACCTGACTACCAACGTCATGACTATTTCCAAGGACAATGTGACATCTGCGATGACATTCCAGAACCGTAACGGAAGTACATGCAGTTTCTGTTTCGATCTTCCGAGTGCTGTCGATGAGCCGTCGCAGAACAACTTCTACGACAATATGTGGCGCAGTTCCACCCAGCTTCGCTATGATGTCCAGAAAGTCGAATAAGCGCATCTGCCACTGAAATATATTCATGATGAGGAAAATAAAAACATTGATAGCGGCAGTCCTGCTTCCTGCAGGACTGCTCGCTGCTCCGAAAGAGTATGAACTGACGTCTCCGGACGGGGACCTGAAACTCTGTGTGTCCGCAGGGGAAAACATCACCTACACTCTCGTTCATGGGGATGATACGATGATTGCGGAATCCCCGCTGTCCATGACTTTGGAAGACGGTACGGGCTATGGCGTGGAGCCTGGCAGGGCCGTGTGCAGGAAGAATTCAGTGAGCAGGGAGATAAGGGCCATGCTTTACAAGAGGTCCGTGATAAAGGATGAATTCAACGAGATGACCCTGAGTTTCAAGAAATTCGACCTGATATTCAGGGCATACGATGAAGGAATGGCCTATCGCTTCGTGTCGAAGTCCAAAGTGCCGTTCAACGTGGTTTCCGAGCAGGCGGAATTCCATTTTCCGTCGGACTCCCGCGCATTCGTCCCATACGTCAGGTCTTTCGAAGACAAGGGTTTTGAACAGCAGTTTTTCAATTCGTTCGAGAATCTGTATGCTCATATCAATCTCTCGCAGTGGGACAGCCGCAGGCTTGCATTCATGCCATTGGTCGTGGAGGCTGCCGGAGGAAAGAAAATCTGTATTACTGAATCCGACCTGCAGAACTATCCCGGCATGTTCCTGAACAATCCTGACGGAGGTACGACGCTGAAAGGCGTTTTCGCTCCTGTCCAGGACGAGGCCTGTGACGGCGGCTACGCAAACCTGCAGGTGGAGGTGAAGTCCCGCAAACCGTATATTGCCGAGTGCGGACCTGGCGAGGTTTTCCCGTGGAGGGTCATCGTCGTAGCCGGGAAAGATGCTGAGCTCGCGGACAACGACATGGTGTACAAATTGGCCGAGCCGGCCTCCGTGGACATCGATTTCAACTGGGTAAAGCCGGGCAAGGTCGCCTGGGAATGGTGGAACGATTCGAATCTGTACGGTGTGGACTTCGAAACAGGGGTCAACAACGAGACTTATGAATATTACATAGATTTCGCCTCCCGTCACGGGATAGAATACGTGATTCTCGACGACGGCTGGTCCGTACGCGGCGCTGCCGACCTGATGCAGATAGTTCCGGAAATAGATTTGAAAAGACTTGTCCGGTATGCGGACGAAAGGAATGTCGGCCTGATCCTCTGGGCTGGCTACAGGGCTTTCGACAAGGATATGGAAAATGTCTGCAAATACTTTTCCGGTCTCGGGATAAAGGGTTTCAAGATAGATTTCATGGACAGGGACGACCAGCAGACCGTGCAGTTCCACAGAAGGGCTGCGGAAACTGCCGCCAGGTATCATCTGATGCTCGATTTCCACGGTACGTACAAGCCGACCGGACTTAACCGTACCTGGCCTAACGTGGTGAATTACGAGGGCGTGCACGGCCTGGAGCAGATGAAATGGTCTATTCCGGATATAGACCAGGTCACGTACGATGTCACGATTCCGTTCATCAGGATGCTTGCAGGTCCTATGGACTATACCCAGGGTGCCATGCGCAATGCTTCCAAAGGCAATTATTTTCCTGTAAACAGCGAGCCCATGAGCCAGGGTACGAGATGCCGCCAGCTCGCGGAATACGTGGTGTTCGAGGCTCCGGTCACCATGCTCTGCGACTCACCGTCGAATTACATGAGGGAGCAGGAATGCCTCGATTTCATCGCCGGAGTTCCGGAAGTCTGGGACGAGACAGTCGTTTTGGACGGCAAAATCTCCGAATACGTGGTAATAGCCCGCCGCAGTGCGGATGTCTGGTATGTCGGAGGCATGACCGACTGGACCGCAAGGTCTCTCGATATCGACCTTTCTTTCCTTGGCGACGGCAGGTACGAAATCGAACTTTACCGTGACGGTGCGAATGCCTCCCGTGCAGCCCGCGACTACAAGCTCGAA
>CALUSD010000015.1 GCA_944323295.1 uncultured Bacteroidales bacterium
ATTTTTCTGATGAAGAAAACATTCCGAAGTTCGACGGAATCGTCTGCATGGAGCATCCCCGTCTGTTTCTGAAAGCCGGGGAGGAACAGGCCGTGGCCGATGCCGTGAAAAGTTCTCCTGCCGTAGGGAAGATGCACGACATCGTGATGCACCGGGCTGATGCCGCCATGTCCGAGCCTCCGGTTACGAGGGTCATGGAAGGCCGGAGACTGCTCGAGACATGCAGGGTGGCTCTCAAGCGTGTTTTTGCCTTGTCATACGCCTGGAGGATGACCGGAAATGAGGCTTATGCCCGTCGTGCGGAAGAGGAAATGTTGGCGGCATGCGCATTCAGCGACTGGAATCCCGATCACTTCTTAGATGTGGGCGAGATGACCATGGCATTGGCCATAGGATACGACTGGCTTTATGACGTACTTTCTCCCGAGACCCGTGCCGCGGTGCGTTCGGCCATCATCGAAAAGGCATTCGGCACGCTTGGAAACAAGGGTCAGACATGGTTTTACGATGCCGTGTCGAACTGGAACTCGGTCTGCAATGCAGGTATCGTGGCCGGTGCGTTGGCCATATACGAGGATGTGCCGGAACTGTGTGCCCGCATCATCGGACGCTCCCTGCGGTCCAACCCCAAGGTCCTGGCCTCGTATGCTCCTGACGGAGGCTATCCGGAAGGCTACATGTACTGGGGTTATGGCTCAGCCTTCGAAATCATGCTCATAGCCGCATTGGAAAGTGCCTGCGGCACCGATTTCGGCCTGTCCGACTATCCTGGTTTCCTGCAGTCGGGACGTTTCATGCAGGCCATGCTCACTCCGTCCGGAGGATGCTACAATTTCAGCGACGCACAGTACGGGGCGCATTCGGACCCGATGCTGTTCTGGATTGCCCGGCGTACGGGAGACGCGTCCCTTCTGTACACGGAGACCGAATATATCGAAAACACTCCGGAGCCTTCGTTCTCGGAAGACAGGCTGCTTCCTTTTGCCGTCGTCTGCGCTTCCGGGACGGAATTGGAAAAAATCGCCCCTCCGGACTGGAACTGCTGGTACAACAGAGGCGAGACACCGGTATTCGCCTATCGTTCCGGCTGGAAATCGCCGGATGATACGTATTTCGGAATCAAGGGCGGCTCCCCGACATCAGGTCATTCCCATCTCGACGGAGGCTCTTTCATATATGAACGGGAGGGTGTGCGTTGGGCCCTCGATTTGGGCATGCAGAATTATTATTCATTGGAAAAATACGGCCTGAACATCTGGGACACGTCGCAGGACGGGGACAGATGGAAGGTATTCCGGTACGTGAACATGTCTCACAACACCATTTCCATCAAGGATTCCCTGCACAGGGTTTCCGGCCGGGCCGAAATCGTGGATACATTTTCCACGGCCGGCAGAAAAGGGGCTGTCGTGGACCTTTCGCAGCTTTTTCCGCAGTTTGAAAAAGTCGTCAGGACGGCAGTGCTGGACGGGAACGATGATCTTCACATCGAAGATGTTATCGAGACCGGAAGTTCTTCACGGCGTGTGGTCTGGATGATGAATACCGAGGCTTCGCCTGAAATAG
Source organism: uncultured Bacteroidales bacterium (assembly GCA_944323295.1). Classification (GTDB taxonomy): domain Bacteria; phylum Bacteroidota; class Bacteroidia; order Bacteroidales; family UBA932; genus Cryptobacteroides. The sequence goes on from CALUSD010000015.1 coordinate 1,567, forward strand.
TTTCGGAAAATGAGATAAGGCTCGAGTGCCGCGGGCGGGCAATGACGCTGTCGTTTTCGGCTTCGTCGCCGTTCGGATTGAAAATTCTGTCCAATGCTCCCGCGACGGAATACGATGCTCCCAACGAAGGCTCCTGCCGCATCTGTCTCGAAATGACGGTCGGACCGGACACCTCCGCATTCATCCGCGCATCCTGTCATCTCGAATATTCTCATCCCGAGTAATTTCGAGGGAGCTCCGGAGGCGCGGCAGAGAGCTCTGTCGATAAATTATTGCCGTGAATTTGCGTGAAACGGCGACAGTTTCTTATTTTTGCCGAAAATACCGGCAAAAGACATGGATAACCTTAAACTACTTGGTGACGAACAGGTCTGGCGGCTTTTCCGCGAAGGAAACCGGTGGGCATTCGAAGAAATATACAGCCGCTATCATCCTGTTCTGTCAGCGTATGGCATGAGACTTACCGGCGATGCGGACATGGTGGCCGATGCCGTGCAGGACCTGTTTGTGAAACTTATCAGAAACTGCAGCAGTCTCAAACAGACGGACAGCGTGAAATATTATTTGCTTTCGTCGCTCAGACACAAGATTTTCGATGAGTACAGGAAAAAACATCCGGCAGTCTCCCTCGAAGCCGGCGATGCCTTTTTTGCATACGATCCGGATACTCCCGAATCCGCTTTCGATGATACGGATGACGAAAAGATGAAAAAACTGGCAAGGTTGGAGAAATCGGTCTCCTGCCTGTCGAAACGCCAGAAAGAAATCCTCTATCTGTATTACGTCAAGGGATTGTCTCACAAACAGATCTCCGAAATGCTCGGAATCAACGGCCAGTCGAGCAAGAATCTTCTTTTCAGGACGATTTCCAAATTGAAGGCTTCTCTGTTAGTGTCCGCGACCCTTCTGCTGTTCCGGCTCGTTTATTGACGCTCTCTCGACTTCGCCCGAGATGACAGTGATGAAGCACGAACAGGATGGCGGTTTTGAAAAAAACGGAAAATTTTCAATAATTTATGAGTACCGATTTGCACTTTGTACGTTTATAGGGTAGTAACTGCAGATTGATACGATGAAAACAGTAACCGGAATAATATTGACCCTTGTTTTTGCCGGAAGTCTCACCGGTATGAAAGCACAGTCCCTGCAAATGGAACGTATTGCGCCGTTGCGCAACCCTGACAGGGGCTACCATCTCGAATCGAACTTTTTCGTTCATGATTACCGCAACCCTTTCCATGACGGCCTCGTCTTTCCAGATTCGTTCATCGACGACAGGGTGGCAACGTTCGGCGCACAGGACGACAGTCTGACGCTGACGCAGCTTTATCTCTATCTGTCAGACTATGTCGACGGAGATATCCCGGAGGAAGCGTTCGACAGGATGCAGGCAATATTCGATACCATGCAGACCAAAGGGTACAAGGCCATACTGAGATTCGCCTACAACTACAAGGGAATCGGCTTTACGGGAGGGGAGACCAAGGAGCTTATTTCGAGGCATCTGGACCAGTTGGAGCCTTTCATCCGCAAAAATCTCGGACTGATAGCGGTCTGCCAGATGGGATTCATAGGGGCCTGGGGAGAGTGGCACAGTTCTCCTCTGAGCACGGACCAGTCGGCCAAAGACATGTTGGTGAACAGGCTTCTGAGGATATTCCCGGAAGAATATTGTCTGGAACTCCGCTATCCGGCGCAGAAAAAGCTGCTGACGCTCGACAGGCCCGAGGACTGGAAAAGAATAGGGTTTTCCAATGATTATTTTACTGCCGGAGAGCATCCGCTGGCTCCGGACAATGATTTCGTGCCGGGAGATGAAAACTATGCCATGGTCCTGAAGGATTCTCCGTATTTTTTCATGAGCGGGGAAATTCCTTATGCCGAAAATTCGGAATGGGGCCTGCATAAACTTATAAGCGTGGAAAATACGTTGAAAATCATGCGGGACCATCATTATTCGGCATTTGATATCACGCAGAACAACGAACTCAATATCCGGCATTGGAAAGAATATCCGGTGACGGCATCCGAACTTGATTCTCTCGGAATACTTTACGACAGCGCCTATTTCGAAAATTCGGACGGCGAGACTGTCGCGAGGTCGGCGTATGACTTCATCCGCGACCATCTCGGATACAGGTTGAATCTGAAGTCTGCCTCATTCGAAAGACGCAAAAACGCAATACATTTCGACATATCGTTTACCAATACCGGTTTTGCCGCAGTGATAAATCCCCATCAGGTGCATTTGGTGTTTATAGACGAAGACGGGAAAGCGGCGGTGGACTGCCCGGTAGAAGCGGATCCAAAGTCATGGCAGCCGTATGAGCCCGGTTCCGGTACGTATGAAGCGGCGGTCCATTCGCTTCGGGGGAAAGTGAAATTGCCTGCAGGCTCCGGCAAAGACAGATATATGGTCGGCCTGTGGATGCCGGATGCGATGGAAAACATGCACGGGATGCCGGCCTACGATATCAAATGGGCGGATCTCCCTGTGATGTACATCGACGGCAAGGCGGTGAATATCGTGGGAGAAGTCGACTGACGGGCTGATTTTCAGGCTGCACCCGGAAAGACATGCAGGAGACTGTACACGGCAGGCGGGGGATGGCCCCGGAATGACAAAATAAAAAAACAAAGCAGAAATACCGATGAAAGACAGGGAAACATTTTTGGATGTGCTGAAACTCATGATTCAGCGTATATCCGCCCAGGACAGGAAACTCGCTTCGCAGGTGGACGGCTCGTTTGCCGGCGTCATGAATGAAGTAGGGAAGAGAGACCGCAGGGATATCTCGTTTTACCGGTGGTGCGCATTGGCTGCCGCAGCGGCCGCAGTGGTGCTCGGAGTGTTCTTTACGGTCAATCTTGTGAATACCGGCAGGGCGCAGAGGGAAGTGGCAGTCGCGGCTGCATCCTGGACGAAACTGACCGTGCCGGAGGGAGAGCATGTGGACATGACGCTTCCGGACGGGACCCGGATGTACGTGAATTCAGGCTCGGAAGTGGAGATACCCTCGGTATACGATGCTGAAAAAAGAGAAATACGGATGCGGGGTGAAGTGTATTTGGAAGTAGTGAAAGATGCCGAAAGACCTTTCCATGTCAGGGCGGACGATTTCGATGTCCGCGTTTTCGGTACCTCGTTCAACGTGTCTGCCTATCCTGAGGACGGAGTTTCTTCGGTAGTGCTTGTCGAAGGCAGCGTCTCCGTTTCTTCTGCAGGCAGGACCATGTTCATGGAGCCTGGACAGAAAATGGATATTGCCGGAGGCAAAATGGCAGTCACCGATGTCGAGACCATCGAATACACAAGCTGGAAAGACAGGATACTCATTACCGACGGCCAGCCTCTGCCGGCGATTTTCCATAAACTCGGACGTTATTATGGCGCCGATATCGAACTCAGAGGCGATGTCACTGACATGATGATAAACGGTAAACTCGATTTGCAGGAAGACCTGTCTTCCGTATTGGACAATCTGTGCATCCTTCTTCCGCTTGAATACGAGAAGCTGAAAGGAGACAAATACGTCGTTTCGTCAAGATAAATATTTTTCAACACACTAAAATCTAATAAAAAATGGAAAAGCATTATCCTTTCAGGGTAAGGCCTGCCCGCAGGCTTGCCCTTGGAGTAACGTTGGGACTGTTGATGGCGGTCTCTGCCCCTGCTGCTTCGGGAGGGGGTAGGACCGATGCCGTAGCAGTCGGAACCGAACAGGAACTTCTATCCGTCCGCGAAGTGTTAGGATGGATAGAAAAGAACAGCCGGTATGTAATCATCTATCGTACCGATGTGGATTTAGACCGGCAGGTCGATGT
>CALUSD010000016.1 GCA_944323295.1 uncultured Bacteroidales bacterium
GGCGGGAACTGAGGTCTGCTTTCCTCTATGGAGCGCTCTACCTGGTCGGTAACATCCATGCCGGCCTTGGTACTTCCGGTAGTAACGAAAGAGGATACGATAGCCACTACAAAAACGAAAGCCACAAGTCCCCAGGTGATCTTCTCGAGAATATCGGCAGTCTGACGTACGCCGAAAGTCTGGTTTCCGGCAGCAAAGTTGCTGGCAAGTCCGCCACCCTTACCGTTCTGAAGCAAAACTACTATCGTAAGGAAGATGCTTGCAAGTATTATGAGCACTGCCAGAATCGTAAAAACCACATTCATAGTTATTCCTAAATTTTAATTTTCCTGTTCAAGATTTCGAATAAGGGCTGCAAAGTAAGCATTTTTTTCCGGATATGCCAAACTTAGTTTTGAATAAATCTTCTTCGCCTGCTCCGGATATCCCTGTTCGGCATAAATCCCGGCCAAAGTCTCGGTATAAAACTCCAGCACATCGTCTTCCGGCACCTCCCTGCCTCCTGTCCCGCCCGATGTCGCAGTCCGGGAAAACGTCGGAAACACTCCGTCATCCGAGCTTTTCACAGCCTCATACTGCTCCCGGGAAAAATAATCTCCGCCGGCTACGAAAACCCTCCGTTCGCCGCCTTTTCCCTCCCCACGCACCGGGTCTCCGGTAATATACGATTTGAGTACCGCATCTATATCCTTGTCAGAACAGTCCTGGCGCTCTTTTTCCCTGTCGATTCCGGACAATGCCTTCCGCGACGAAACATACATGGACGCTTCCGCAAGAGCCGCAGCGGCAGTATCCTTGTCGCCCATGGCCGCCAGACGGACACACAGTTCCTTTCTCGCATTGCCGAACCACGGATACAGGTTCACTACGCCGACCAGTTCATCGAGCGTCAGAGTTTTAAGATCGATAAATCCTCCCATAACCTACCATTGCGCCACAGTGGCATTGAAAATATCCTCTACGAGCTGGTCGATAATCTCCTCGCATATGGAGGACTCCACAGCGTCGAGAGACTGAGTGGCATCGAAATCCGCATACGCAGAAAAAGACTGTTCCAGATTGTCCTCCGGATACTTGTTGTTGGTAAAATAGATTTTGACATTGACGGTAAGCCTGTTCTGCGCCGCCACCTCGTTGGCCGTAATACCCATCGCCTTCACATCGTATCCGATAATTTCCCCCACTATATCCAAATCGCCGTTCTCATCCACCTGCTCCAGCCGGGTCAGACGCCTGAACTGATCCTTCAACGCCTCGGTCAGGTCATTGCTCAGAGTAGGATTCACCCTCAGGGCCTTGTATTCGAAATAATGGATATTTACTGTATAGACATCCGGCTGAATGGAAGTTCCGGAAAAAGAGTAGATGCCGCAAGAGCGGACAATCAAGGCTGCCGCCGCCAACGACAAGACAAAAAATATTAAAGAAACTGTTTTTTTCATAAAATGGTGGTCGTCCCGACCAATAATTTTGTTTACTTCCTCTGACTTCCACTGCATCAGGCGCAGCGATCACATTGCACCGGCATCCTGGTCCATCGATTTCAGTTTCCGGTAAAGCGTCCGTTCAGAAATTCCGAGTTCCTCCGCAGCCAGCTTCCTGTTCCCGTGATATTTGGTCAAGGCACGTCTGATAAGATCCAGCTCGGTCTTCTCTATCGACAGATTTCCTCCGCTCTGCTCCTCCGGGTCCTGTCCGTCCTTTGTAACCACTCTGACCTGCTGCTCCTCGGGCTCTTCGCCGCGGGAATATATATCCTGCGCGAGACCGGCCCCCGTATCGACACTGCCGGCTTCCATGGACGCACTTCCTGCAGGGACACGCCCTGACGCATTTCCTATGAGAGGGGTTCCAGGCAAGGTGCCGGCACTGTCATGCTCGCCCACTCCGACCACGGACTTGAGATAATCCACGTCCTGTTTCAACTGGTAGATCGTCCTTATCAGCATTTCCTTTTCCGATGAAGAAAATGCATCTTCATGGGATTCCGCCTTTACCGGAAGCAGGTTAGGCTCGTCTTTCGGGATGTATTTCGCAAGCGTTGCAGCATTGATTTCACGTTTTTCGCTTCCGGGAACGGCCTTCACGGACTCTATGGCAGACACAGTCTCGGCCACATTTTTCAGCTGCCTGATATTGCCGGGCCACCGGTAGCTCTTCAGCAAGGCCACGGCATCTTCCGTCAGCGAAACTTTCACCATATTATATTTAAGGGCGAAATCCGATGCGAATTTCCGGAAAAGAAGATGGATATCGTCCTTCCTTTCCCTCAATGCCGGCATCAGGACAGGCACCGCATTCAGTCTGTAATACAGGTCCTCCCTGAACTTTCCTCTCGACACTGCATACTGCAGATTCACGTTCGTGGCCGCTACCACTCTCACGTCGGTTTTCAAGACTTTGGAAGAGCCTACCCGGATGAACTCCCCGGACTGCAGGACTCTCAGCAGCTTGGCCTGCGACGGCAGCGGGAGTTCTCCGATTTCATCCAGGAACAGGGTACCCCCGTCCGCTTCCTCGAAATATCCGCGCCTCATCTCGTTGGCCCCTGTGAAAGCCCCTTTTTCATGGCCGAAAAGTTCCGAATCGATGGTTCCTTCAGGAATGGCTCCGCAGTTTACGGCGAAATATTTTCCCGTCCGCCTCAGACTGTGCTGATGAATGATTTTGGGAATATTCTCCTTGCCGACTCCGCTTTCACCGCTGATGATGACGGTCAGATCGGTCGGCGCCACGGCCACGGCTATTTCCAAGGCCCTGTTGAGAGCAGGGTCATTGCCTATGATGTCGAACTTGTTCTTTAATGCCTGTAATTCCTGTGTCGTCATATCCGACAAAGTTACGAAAACCCGTGGATTTCCGCATAAAGTGCCGCATTTTTTTATCCCGGCACGGAAATATCCGGCAAATCGTCAGAAGTGTGTTCAAACAATTTCAAAACTTTTGAAAATGTTTAAACAGTTTATTATATTTGTCGAAAATATGCTTGAATTTTTCGGCAAAACAAACCATTAAATAATGAACACGATGAAAAAAAGTTTCAAAATCCTTTCTTCTGCTGTGTTGGGTATAGCTGCCGTAGCCTGCAGCTCGCCTGAGAAAATGGCAGAAATGGCAGAAAGCGTAAACGTACAGTGCGATCCTGCCGTACTCGAAGTCGTTGCAAATAAGATCGATGCGACTGTTTCCGTCACTTATCCTGCAGACTACTTCCACCCGAAGGCCATTCTTGAGGTGACACCTGTTCTCGTATATGAAGGAGGAGAAGCCAAAATGGCTCCTTTCACATACCAGGGAGAGGATGTTAAGGACAACTACAAGGTCGTTCCGTCCGAAGGCGCCACTGTCACCGAGAAAGTCAGCTTCGACTATGCTCCGGGCATGGAAAAGAGCTATCTCGAACTCCGCGGAGTGGTAAAATACAAGAACAAGACCGTAGAAATGCCTACGAAGAAAGCTGCTGACGGCGCCAACGCCACCTACATGCTCGTAGACAAGAACGGAAAAGTGGACTACAAGGCCGACAACTATCAGGAAATCATCAAACAGACTGCTGAAGGCCAGATTCTCTACACCATAAACAGCTCTGTAGTAAGAAACAGCCAGCTCTCATCCGAGTCCATCAAGAATTTCCAGGCTGCCATCGACGAAATCAACGCCAACGTGCGCAAGGAAATCATCAGCACGGATATCGTAGCGTACGCTTCACCTGACGGCGGCGAAGAGCTGAACACCAAACTTTCCGGCAAACGTTCCGAAACAGCTGAGAAGGCTTTCGGCAAAGTGACCAAGAAACATGAAGTGGAAGCTCCCGTAAACGTGACGAGCGTAGGTCAGGACTGGGAAGGCTTCAAGGAACTCGTTTCCGAATCAGACATCGAAGACAAGGATCTGATCATCCGCGTTCTTTCCATGTACAGCGACCCTGCAGTACGCGAACAGGAAATCAAGAACATGTCTGCCGTTTACCAGTCTCTCAAGAAGGAAATCCTTCCTGAACTCCGTCGTGCAAGGTTCATCGCCAACGTGGAATTCACCAACTACTCGAACGACGAGCTCGTCGCCCTCATCGATGAGAATATCGACATCCTCGACGAAGAAGCTCTTCTCCGCGCTGCTTCCGTAATCAAAGACAACGCAGCCAAAGTGGAAGTCTACAAGAAAGCCATCGAGAAATACAACAGCGCTCGCGCTCAGTACAACCTCGGCGTAGCGTACATCAACTCGAACGACCTTGCCAACGCCAAATCCGCTCTTGCAAATGCAGAGAAAGATGCTGACTGGCAGAATGCAATGGGTGTCATAGCTCTTCGCGAAGGCGATGCAGCTGCCGCTGCAAAATACTTCGCAGCTTCAGGGAACGAGACTTCCAAGGAAAATGCAGCCGTTCTCGACATCCTCAACGGCAAATACACCGATGCTGCTGCAAAACTCGCATCCGCTTGCAACAGCAACAACAAGGTTCTGGCATACATCCTTACGGGCCAGCTTGACAAGGCTTCAGAAGCAGCTACATGCGACTGCGCCAAGACTTCTTATCTGAAAGCCGTCATCGCAGCACGTCAGGGCAAGGCCGACGATGTGAAGAAATACATCGAGGCTGCAAGCAAGGACAGCCAGCTTGCCGAAAGGGCTACCAAGGATATCGAATTTGCCCAGTACAAATAGCCGATATCCCAAATTCCTGAATAAAAACGGTCCTGAAACTATTTTTGGGACCGTTTTTTTGGGCGCGGGCAAGTCTCACACGGCTTTGTGAAGCATCTCCCGCATGCAGCTTTTAACAATGCTGAATTTAATAATATTTGAAACGGACTGAATAACTGAATATATGAGCAACATCACAAAAGAAGAAGCCCTGCTGTACCATTCGTCGGGCAAACCGGGAAAAATCGAAGTCGTCCCTACCAAGCCTCACAGCACACAGAGGGACTTGTCTCTGGCTTATTCCCCCGGAGTAGCAGAGCCCTGCCTTGAAATCGAAAAAAATCCCCATGACGCATACAAATACACGGCAAAGGGAAATTTAGTGGCGGTCATTTCAAACGGCACTGCGGTGCTCGGTCTTGGAGACATCGGAGCCTTGAGCGGGAAACCCGTAATGGAAGGCAAGGGGCTGCTGTTCAAGATATACGCCGGCATCGACGTGTTCGATATCGAAATCGATGAAAAAGATCCGGACAAATTCGTCGAAACCGTAAAAGCCATTGCCCCGACATTCGGAGGCATCAACCTCGAAGACATCAAGGCTCCCGAATGCTTCGAAATCGAGCGCAGACTCAAGGAAGAGCTCGACATTCCGGTCATGCACGATGACCAGCACGGCACAGCCATCATATCGAGCGCAGGACTTCTGAACGCCCTCGAAGTAGCCGGAAAGAAAATCGAGGATGTAAGGATAGTGGTCAACGGAGCCGGCGCATCGGCGATCTCCTGCACCAGCCTGTATGTGGCACTCGGCGCTAAGAAAGAGAATATCATAATGTTGGACAGCAAAGGCGTCATCACGTCCGACAGGCCTAATCTCACCGAACAGAAAAAGATGTTCGCTACGGACAGGCGCGACGTACACACATTGGCGGAAGCCATAAAAGGAGCCGATGTCTTTCTCGGCCTCTCCCGAGGCAATGTCCTGACCCAGGATATGGTCCGCAGCATGGCGAAATCTCCGATCGTGTTCGCATTGGCCAACCCTGTTCCAGAAATCAGCTACGAGGATGCAAAGGCGTCGCGCGACGATGTCCTGATTTCGACCGGGCGGTCCGACTATCCTAACCAGATAAACAATGTCATCGGCTTCCCGTACATATTCCGCGGGGCATTGGACACCAATGCATCCGCCATAAACGAGGAGATGAAATTAGCGGCAGTCCACGCAATAGCGGACCTGGCGAAAAAACCGGTACCGGATATCGTGAACGAAGCCTACAAGGTGAACAACTTCACTTTCGGCCCGGACTATTTCATTCCGAAACCGGTGGATCCGAGGCTTATTACGGACGTTTCGATAGCCGTGGCAAAAGCAGCCATGGCTTCAGGAGTGGCTCGAAAGGAAATCACCGACTGGAACGCATACAAGGAACATCTGAAAGAACTGATGGGCTTCGAATCGGAATTCATCCGCCAGTTGTATACTACGGCCAGGACCGATCCGCAGAGAGTCGTATTTGCGGAAGGCAACCATCCGAACATGATCAAGGCTGCCGTAGAAGCACGTGCAGAGGGCATCTGCCGTCCTATTCTGCTCGGAAACGATGAAAGAATAGAAAAGATAGCCAGGAAACTGGAAATCAGCTTGGACGGGGTGGAAATAGTGAATCTCAGGCATGACAACGAAGCTGCCCGTCGCGAAAGGTATGCCCGTATACTGGCGGAGAAACGGGCGCGAGAAGGAGCGACATACGACGAGGCGTGCGACAAGATGTTCGAGCCGAACTATTTCGGCATGATGATGGTGGAAACCGGAGACGCCGATGCTTTCATCACCGGAACATATACCAAATACAGCAACACTATCAAGGTCGCCAAGGAAGTCATCGGAATCCGTCCAGGGCTCAGCCATTTCGGCACCATGCATATAGTGAACTCGAAAAAGGGAACCTATTTCCTCGCGGACACCCTCATCAACAGGCATCCCGACACGAAAGCGCTGATAGACATAGCCCTGCTCGCCGACCATACGGTGAAGTTCTTCAACCACGAGCCGGTGATGGCCATGGTCTCCTATTCGAATTTCGGCGCGGATACGGTCGGAAGCCCGAAAACCGTGCATGAAGCCGTAGACTACATCCAGAGAGAGCACCCGGAAATCCTGCTCGATGGAGAGATGCAGGTGAACTTTGCGCTCGACGACCAGCTCAGAGACCGCAAATTCCCGTTCAACAAGCTGAAAGGCAAGATCGTGAATACTCTGCTCTTCCCTAACCTGAGTTCCGCGAACTCCGCCTACAAACTCATCCAGGCCATGAGCGACGCGGAAATGATCGGACCTATCCAGATGGGACTGAACAAGCCGATCCATTTCACGGATATCGAGAGTTCCGTCCGTGACATCGTGAACATCACGGCAGTAGCCGTCATAGATGCCATCGTGATGAAGAAACTCGAGCAGAAAGCATAAGACAAAACGATTGCATGATAAAAAAGCTGCGCCGATACCGACGCAGCTTTTTTGTGCTGTAAATTACAACCGCACTTGCTTAGAATCCTGTTTGACAAAAATGATTCCTATACCGCGCGGCTTTTGAATACTAAAGATTCGGATTTACAGTCTTCCACTCTGCGACTGCAGGTATGATGCCGAGAGAAATAATCTCGTCACGCATATTGCAGAGATGCTCGTACGAAGCGTCGAGAGCCGCCATTTCTTCCGCAGTACCGTGAACATCGGAATAACGGACCCCGTCAGCATCTATGACAGTCGGCATGGCCATCATCACGTTGTGATACTTGGGAGTATTCACGTAGCATCCTGCCGGCCATGTAAACGGCTTCCCGCCCATGGCTGCCGCTATCATTTCTATGGATACGTATGCAGGGCTCTGGAATGACGAACGGCCTCTGAGTTCGATAATCTTCTTTCCGCCCTGGATCACATCATTCTTTATTTCATCCCATCTCACGAGAGGCAGTTCGCTGCCGAGAAGCTCGGAGAACGGCTTTCCGTCGATTTTTGCTTCGGATGCGAATACTGCCATCTGCTCGCCGTGCCCGCCGTATGTATGGCATCCGGTCACCTTGCACTGCTGCACGCCGAACTGCTGTGCAAGTGCGCTCTGGAGTCTCGTAGAATCGAGAGCCGCAAGAGTCGTAAGCTGAGACGGTTTCAAGCCTGAATGCAAAAGGGTGACAAGACCGGTCAGGTCAGCAGGATTGAATATGATGACCACATGTTTTACATCCGGGCAATATGACTTGATATCTTTGCCGAGCTGTTCCGCTATCTCGCAGTTGCCTTTCAGCAGATCCTCGCGTGTCATTCCCTGCTTGCGTGGAGCTCCGCCGGAAGACACTACGTATTTCGCGCCCGTAAGAGCCACCTTGATGTCATCCGTATAGGTTATTTCAGCGCCGTCGAAAGCGCAGTGATAAAGCTCCTCGGCCACGCCTTTCAGGCCCTGGGCAAAAGGGTCGTAAAGACATACGTTCGGAGTAAGTTTCATCATCATGGCTGTCTGAGCCATATTTGACCCGATCATACCGGCTGCGCCGATGATGGTCAATTTATCGTTTGTCAAGAAATCCATAATACATTTATTTTGAGAATCACTTTTTTCGGTCATGCAACCTTGCAAATCAATTTGGCAAATATAATAAATTCTTTTTACAAAATACCCTTGTCTTATCATCTCAAACAATCTCGAACGATATCGTCCGGAACATTTCTCTTTGCCGGATATTTTTGCCATAATATTTATTTTTGCCGGAAAAAACAGAAGCTGTTTAAAATTTTTATATATTTGCAAACTGATTCCGGCCGGCGAGCCCGGTCGGGCTTATTTTGAAAACAAACTTATAATCAAGTGGAACCTCCCAGTCCTATACTGAAGACTTCGAATTTCGATGCGGACGCAATGTCGGACGATCCGCTGTCGAACTGCATTTTCATGATACTCGATGAATCATCCGCTCCTGAAACAGGGGCAGGATGCAGATATGTATGCGCCTATTCTGTGCATGCAGGTTTTCTGTATTTGGGAATGACCGGAGAGGTAGACTCATAACCGATAAAAGAACTGCGATATAAACATGGGACTGTATCTGAGAAAAACTCTTGACAACAAAGCTGAAATAGGTGTATGGCAAATCACCGAGACGGAAAAGGAGCTCATCGCCATGAGTTCGGTTCCTACCGACGAAATGGAAGAAATCTCGCTGATAAGAAATGAGAGTCTGCGCAAGCAGAAGCTCGCCGTACGCGCGCTTTTGAACGAGATGTTCGAAGAAAAAGTGTATTTAGGCCATCATGACAACGGCAAACCGTTCCTGGAAAACTGCATCACCAATATCAGCATCACCCACTGCGAAAAATATGTGGCTGTCATCACTCACCAGGAAGATGATTTGGGCATCGACATAGAAACCTTAGACAGGGATTTTTCGGCTGTGGAGCAGAAAGCCCTGTCTGAAGAAGAAATCGAAGACTTGGACGACGAGCAGAAGAACGAACAGTTAGCCATATACTGGTGCGCAAAAGAAGCCATATATAAAAGGATGTCGCAGAACAGAGTGGACTTCGCGGAACAGATCGAAGTGGAAAAATTCACTTTGAAAGGCAAAGGAGAACTCGAGGCGACTTTCACCCACAAAGACGGACACGAGGAAGAATTCGAACTCGGATACGTCTTTTTCGACAGGCATGTCTTGGTCTGGGTGGTAGGATAGCCATGAAACAGCATTGTTAGTCAATTTGGAAGTTTTCTAATTTATTAAAAATATAATCCCTTGTTAACCAACGAGTTAACAAGGGATTTTCACATTGTGGAAAACTTTTTAAAGCCATTGTCCGACATCGTACGGATAATTGGTTTATATTTGTCGGCGAGAATCCCGGCAAGGGCCCGGGACATTTTTTTCGCACTGTTATAAAATCTCTGGTTATGGTAAAATTCGTAATAAAACGCGACGGGCGTATTGTCGACTTCGATAAACGGAAAATTGTGGATGCCGTGCTGAAAGCAATGGATGTCACGGAGGAAGGCGAAGATATCGTACTTGCAGCCGAGATTGCGGCGGCTATCGCCAAAATCGACACTGAAAGCATGAGCGTGGAGGATATTCAGGACCATGTCGAAATGGAACTGATGAACAGTCCGCGAAAAGAGGTCGCAAAGAAATACATTGCGTACCGCAACCAGAGGAATCTGGCGCGAAAAGCCAAATCGCGTGAAATTTTCAAGGAAATCATCGAGGCCCAGGCTACCGACGTGACCCGCGAAAACGCGAACATGAATGCCGACACTCCGGCCGGAATGATGATGAAGTTCGCATCCGAATCCACCAAATCTTTCGTGGACGAATGCCTGCTTTCGGAAGATGTCAAGGAAGCGGTGCAGAACGGGTACATACACATTCATGACAAGGACTACTATCCGACCAAAAGCCTCACCTGTGTCCAGCATCCGCTCAACAAGATCCTGAAAAACGGATTTTTTGCCGGACACGGAGAGTCCCGCCCGGCCAAAAGGATAGAAACCGCCAGCATCCTCGGCTGCATATCCATGGAGACCGTGCAGAACGAGATGCACGGAGGTCAGGCGATTCCGGCATTCGACTTCTATATGGCACCTTTCGTCAGGAGGACATTCCACGAAGAACTCGACAAGCTCGGAGACATGCTCGGCAAGGATTTCAGCCATCTGAAAGACATTCAGCTCGACGACTATATCAAACGCGACCTCATCGGCATTCAGGGTGAGGAACGGGTGATCCAGCATGCCATCAACATGACTGTAAGCCGTGTGCACCAGTCGATGGAAGCATTCGTACACAACATGAACTCCATCCACTCGCGTGGAGGAAACCAGGTGGTGTTCAGTTCCATCAACTACGGTACCGATACTTCGGCCGAAGGCCGATGCGTGATCAGGGAAATTCTGAACACCACATACGAAGGGGTGGGAAACGGCTCTACAGCCATATTCCCTATCCAGATATGGAAAAAGAAAAGAGGCGTAAGCTATCTGCCCGAAGACAGGAACTATGACCTGTACAAGTTCGCATGCAAGGTATCTGCGCGCCGTTTCTTCCCGAATTTCCTGAATTTGGACGCCACGTTCAACCAGCATGAACTCTGGAGACCGGACGATCCTGAAAGATACAACTACGAAGTCGCAACGATGGGCTGCCGCACGAGAGTATTCGAAAACCGCTTCGGGCCGAAAACATCCATTGCCAGAGGCAACCTTTCGTTCACGACCATAAACATAGTCCGTCTTGCCATCGAATGCATGAAAGAGCCGGACTACAACACGAGAATCCGGATGTTCTTCGAGAAATTGGACTGGGCGCTCAACATCACGGCCAAACAGCTCTGCGAAAGATACGACTTCCAGAAGACGGCACTGAAAAAACAGTTCCCGCTTCTGATGGGTGCGCTCTGGCTCGGCAGCGAAAATCTCAAGGAGGACGATACCATCGAGTCCGTCATCAATCAGGGGACTCTCGGAATCGGTTTCATAGGTCTTGCCGAAACATTGATAGCCCTTACGGGTAAACATCACGGAGAATCAGAGGAGGCTCAGGCTCTCGGACTGAGAATAGTATCATACATGAGGGACAAGGTGAACGAGTTCTCGGAGAGATACCAGCACAATTTCAGCGTTCTCGCTACGCCGGCCGAAGGGCTCGCGGGAAGATTCACCAAGATGGACAAGAAGAAATTCGGCATCATTCCGGGAGTGACCGACAAGGAATACTATACGAACTCCAACCATGTTCCGGTCTACTACCACTGCACTCCGAAACACAAGGCCGAAATAGAAGGACCGTACCATGCCCTCACCGGCGGCGGACATATCTTCTATGTGGAGATCGACGGCGACGCCACTCACAATCCTGAAGCCATCATGGCCATCGTCGACCTGATGGACAGGTACAACATTGGATACGGCTCCGTCAACCATAACAGGAACCGCTGCATGGACTGCGGATTCGAAAATGCCGACGCGGATCTCGAGGAATGTCCTAAGTGCCACAGCCGCAATATCGACAAGCTCCAGAGAATCACCGGCTATCTGGTCGGCACTACGGCCCGGTGGAACAGTGCCAAACTGGCCGAGCTTAAAGACAGGGTAGTCCACAAATAAATTCGACCGACCCGCGAATTATTGAAATTTTTGACAATGAAAAAAATCCGGATATTGGACATATTGGAGGAGACCATGGCCGACGGGCCTGGTCTCCGTACTTCCATATATTGCGCAGGATGCGCACATCACTGTCCTGGCTGCCACAATCCGCAGTCATGGGCATTCGATGCCGGTCATGAAGCGAGCGTGGACGAACTTTTCGAAATCATAAAGGCCGACGAATTCAGCAACGTGACATTCTCCGGAGGCGACCCTCTGTATCAGGTCGACGCATTCACCGAACTCGCAAAAAGAATCAAGACGGAAACTGAAAAAACCATCTGGTGCTATACCGGTTTCACATACGAAAACATACTGAAAAGCAGCAAACTGTCTCAAATCCTGCCATATTTGGACGTACTTGTGGACGGTCCGTTCATCCAGGAACAGAGAGACACGGAACTTCTGTTTCGCGGCAGCGCCAACCAGAGGATCATTTACCTGCACGGAAACCCGCAGCAGGATGTCATCCCCGGGACTGTGGAAACAATACGGCCGAGATAAACCTGTTTTTCGAAGACGTCGTCGTGTAGACCTTGTCATATCCGCATTCCGGACACCACCCTCCTCCGAGAAGAATATATTCGAGCGACGAGCGGAATCTATGTCCGTTCTCGCATTCCCAGTCGAACAGGGCACCTTTTTCACCGATAGACGACACCGGCCCGAGGAATTTGCCGCCACGGAATTCGGCCGCTTTTTCTATTTCATCCCGAGACAGCCCGTAAATTGACTTCGTGTCGTCATATCCTTTCGGCAAATCGGCCACCTGACCCGCAGCACGTGCCTTTTCCAGATCCGTCTCCAACGGCTCAGGCCTCATCTGCTCCCATGATACTATCTTTTCATATTCCTCCCGCGAGCCGTAATAGGCATTCAGTTTGGCCTCGTCATCCTTCGCCCAGGACTGCGTCCCGAGACCCTTTTCGCAAGCGATGCGTTTCAGGAATGCCTTAATGACCCGCGCCGGGACAAACCTTGCCAAAGAAAAGTACCATGGCAGTCGGGCGACAAGAGATTCAAAATACTCTTTTACAGGCACATTCGCCCTGAAATGCAGATAATTCTCGAGTACATCGGCATCCGAATACCACATGCCGTGAAAATTCTTCACAGCAAACCACCGTGGTTCGAAAACCTTCTCTATACTCTTGATTCCCAAGGGCTTCATCAGCATCGTCTCGAAGTCGTAATTTACCAACCGGTACTGCTCTCCGCTACTGATGTTGTAAAACCTGTTCCAGAACTCGTCCGGGACCCAGTCTTCGACCACATTCGCCAAAAGACGGCCTGAATCCTCTATCGTAGCCCATTCCAAAACGCCTTTGACCGGCACATGGAATGCAGTAGGGCTCAACTGACGGAATATCCCGGGATACAGGATGCCGGACTGGCGCAGGGAGACCCACCATTTGATTCCTGAATCCGCAATAATCCTTTCAGCCATACATTTCGAAACGGAATAGCTGTCATACAGGCTGGCATATACAGGCTCTCCGGCACATCCCCAGTGAAGCATGGGCATTCTGTCCCCGCACTGTGCCACCGAGCCGATATAGACTACCTTGATTTTGTCGGCATTCTGACAGGAAAGCACGGCCCGGACAATGTTTTCCGCAGCTGTCACATTGGTTTTGAGTGTTTTTTCAGGAAAATAATCCGCTGCCGGCGACACCATCCCTCCGACATGAAGGACAAAATCCGCCCCGGCGACACCCCTGTGGATATCCTCATAATTCAACAGATCGCCCCAAATGACAGTCACCGACGGGTCGGAAAGATAAGGCGCCAGTTTTTTCCTGTTTTTTTTGCTCGGACGAGCAATGACTCTAATGTCAAAACGGTCCTTTTTCTTCAAAAGCTCCAGAAAGCCGGCCCAGCCCATATTGCCGGTGGCCCCGGTCAAAAATATCGTCTTCTTCATTTTTAATTCGTTTTTATCGGAGCCATGATTCAGGATTCTGAGGCTTGTTCCCCTGCCATATCTGGAAATGCAGCTGCGTTTCTCCGTTGATCGTATCCACCGTACCTATCTTCTGCCCTGTCTTCACTTTGTCTCCGGCCTTTACAGCAGTAGTTTTCAGCTTGCAGTAGAAAGAAAAATAATTTCCATGCTGTACCAAAACGCACTGGTTGTATCCCGGCATCACGACAATCTGTTTCACTACGCCGTCGAAGACCGCATCCACCTCGGCTCCGTCCTGCAATGCTATGGAAATCCCGTTGTTGAACGGAAGTTTGACATTGGTAAACACCGGATGATAGTGCTGTCCGAAACGGTCGACGACAACCCCATTGGCCGGCCACGGCAGCCTTCCCTTGTTTTTCGAAAATTCTTCGGCGAGACGGTAGTCTATCTCTTCCTTGCCGTCCTTTGCTTTCGCCGCTTTCATCGCCTCTTCGATAATTCTTTTTATTTCCTTGTCCAAGGCTTCCACCTGCCGTTTTTTCGCATTGAGTTCCTTTTGATATTTCGTTTTGTTACGTTTCAGTGCAGCCACGATTTTTTCCGCCTCAGCCTCCTCTTTCTGCAGGGAAGCCAGCTCCTCCTGCCTCCGGGCACGTACGGTTTCCGCTTCCGCCTTCAATTCCCGGAGTTTTGCCTTCTGCGTCTCCATTTCCTCTTTCGTTGCCCGGATTTTATCGGCCTGGACCTTTGTCTGCGATGAAAGATCCTTAAAATAACTGTACCTGCGGAAAGCCTGGCCGAGATCTTCGCTCGACAGGATAAACATGTACCAGAGCTTGGCATCCCTGTGTTTATAGGCGTTCAGTATCAGCTTCTCGTAATACGCCGACAGAGTGTCGAGCTGCGCGTCCAATCTGTTTATTTTCCTCTGTGTCAGATAAATATCATCGGAATAACGACGGATTTGCCTGTCGCTTTCCCTTATCATGGCGTTCCGGCTCGAAATTTTGGTGCGTACGAGGGTCAGACGGGACAGTTCGCTCCTGCTTCTGCTCGCGTTTTCCGAAAGCTGCCTGTCCAAAATTTCGATTTCCTTCTCCAGTTTCGCCTTGCGGGCCTCATACTCTTTCGTATCCTGGGCATTCAGAGAAAGTCCGAAACCGGCAAGAAACAATATGCCTGTCAATATAATACGGGAAGCGTTCATTTGCCGGCCTTTTTCATTTCGTTCTTGCGCTCGCTGATACGGCTGTCGAGATCCGGAATTTCGCCGTTGTTGATAGCCTTGGCCTTGTTCCAGTAAAGGAATGCCAGGTCATATTCCTTCAATGCGAAAAGCACTTCGGCATAATGGTCCAGAATCACGGGACTGTCCTTTCCTCCATAAAGCATGACCGCGTTTTTGAAAAACGGCTTCGCCTCCAACGCCTTCCCCTGAAGATAAAGTATCCATCCGAAAGTATCCAGATAAGTGGAATTGTCCGGATCCGCCTCCACGGTTTTCTTGCTCATCGCATACGCTTTCTTGAGCTGTCTGTTGTCCACGCTCAGGAAATATGCGTAATTGTTCAGGACGGGAAGATAGTCAGGATTTATTTCCAAAGCCTTGTCATACGCCTTGTATGCTTTTTTCTTCTCCCCTATCTTATAATACATGTCCCCCATGGTCGTATAGGAATTCAATCTGACCGAACTGTCCCCGGGGGCGATTTCCATCACCTTATAGCAGATGTCTATGACTTTGGAATAATTCCCGAGATTATATTCGCCGAGGCTCGCGTACTCCCAGAACGCCGGCTCCGAAGGAAATTTCCCGGCAGCCTTTTCGGCTTCGGAAACCAGTTCCTGCCAGTCTTTGGTGTACATCAGCATTTCCACATAGGATGCCGCTGCCGAAATACTGGACGGCCACAGCTCCGTATTGGCTTTGAAGCTGTCTTTCGCTTTCGGATAGTCTCCTTTGGAATAGTAATAGATTCCTGAAAGGAAATTGACGGAAGAGTCCCGCGGATACTTTTCGGTACACAGATTCACAAGAGAGTCCATCTGCGGCCCGAAAATTTTAAAGAACTGCCTGTCCGCCGAACGCACCAAGGCGCTCAAATATCCGCATTTGTTGTCCACCGGGACATTATCGTTGGCCACAAAGCCGTAAAGCACATCGAAATAGTTGTCATAATCCCGGGCGATCCTGTATGTCTCCGCTTTCCCGAGAATGGCAGGGGCAAAAGCCGAATCTATGTCGAGAGCTTCATTGTACAGGCTCAAAGCCAAGGAATCATTGTACATGGCAAGCTGCCTGTCGCCGAGGATGGAAAGCACCTGTATGGAGGAATATTTCCTGTTGAATTCCTCCAAATATTCGTAACCTTCATCTTCCCTGCCCATATTCCTCAACAGATCGAAGCGGGCAATCGCCGTCATGTCGCTGCTCCCGAAGACCGTCTCTATCTGCGTCAGCGTCTCCAACGCCTTTTCCTGCTGCCCCTGACTCTGATACAGTTCGACCATGGTATAGTACAAATCGTATTTTTTCGGGAAATCACGAATCATGTCCTCGAACATTTTCAGCGTGAGTTCTTCCTTGCCTGCAGCCGAATAAACCATGGCCAAACGATAGCGGTACCAGAAATTCGACGAATCTATCTTCACTGCGGCTTCGAGTTCCTCCTCTGCGGCTTCTATATTCTCCAAGCAGAATTCGGTAAGACCGAGATAAAAACGGGCTGCGTCATTGTCAGGGAATTCCCTGACAACATCTTTCAAAACAGTCTCTGCCTTTGCGAACTGTCTGTCATTATAAAATTCTACTGCTGTTATTATCTGATTTTCAGCCTGTTTTGTTTTAAGATCCTCTGCGTTTACCGCAACTGAGGAAATAAAAAGGCTTGAAAGCGACATTATCGTCAAAAAAAATCTACTCATTTGTCATCCTTATAGCAAATCTTTACAAAAATAGCATAAAAAGAGTTATCTTTGAAAAAATTGCGACAATGATGCAACATTCGTTCTAAATGGGGCATCTTTTACGCGCAGGTTGAACGAAGAATATCATTTTATTTGGAGACGACACTGTGAACGAGACCTCGGAGCAGAGAACGATCGATCTGTGTAAAAAAGGGGACAGGAGTGCTCAGAAGGCCTTATTCGACCTGCTGGCGCCACGAATGTACCCTGTTTGCATCAGGTACGTGGGCGACAGGGAGACGGCACAGGATATTCTGCAGGACGGATTCGTCACGTTGTTTTCAAAACTCGACTCCTACAAGGGGGAAGGGTCGTTCGACGGATGGGCGCGGCGTATCTTCATCAACACTGCCCTGATGTATCTCAGGAAAAAAGACGCTTTGAAAATGAGCGATGATCTCGAGAATGCGAGACATCTGAGTTCCGACATTGCCGGTCAGATGGAAAATATCGGCTACAAGGAACTTATGAAATTGGTGACATCTCTGCCGCCCGGATTCAGGACGGTGTTCAACATGTATGTCATCGAAGGCTACTCGCACAAGGAAATCGCAGATATGCTCGGCATTACGGAAACGACGTCGAGAACGCAGCTCAGCCGTGCGCGGATATGGCTGCAAAACAGGATAAAAAACCGAAACGGATGAAAGAGGAAGACGAAAACAAACTGTTCGATTCGCGGTTCAGGTCCATACTGGGCGATGCACGGGAAGATGTTCCCGGGCAGGTATGGCTCGGCATAGAGCAGCGTCTTTCCATGATGGAAAAGGCGGAGAGCGGGGCTTCGGGAAAAACGCGCCCGGGGAATAAGACCGTGACGGTACCTTTCTGGACAAGAATAGCCGGAAGCGTTGCAGCTGCGGCTGCAATAGCGGCAGCACTGTTCCTGTCCGGGACTTTCGACGGTCAGGTTTCAGACATGCAGTATGACAGGATAGCTGAGGCGGACGGCATAAACATAGTCGGCCACAGCGGAATGCATCATGTAAAGGTAGCCGACGTGCCGGCTCCGGAAATGCTGAAAGATATTTCACGGACGGAGGCTGCAGTCATTCGGGATAATGCCGGAAATATGGCGGAAACATATCCTGAGACGGAGTCCGAAGCGGCTCTGCCTGTGTCCGAAACAGACGAGGCCGTCGAGACTGACGGAATCGCGCAGGATACGGACGGGATTGCGCCGGCAGCGGAAATACAGCCTGCCAAGGATGACGCGGCTGAAGAAAATCCGGCTGATGAGGACTTCGGGAACTGGGACAGCCTGTTCGCAGAAGAAAAACCCGGACATGAAATAAAGACTTCGCTTACCCTGTCGGGCAATGCTATCAGCAACACCAACTCTTCCGTTTCCTACGACAGGGCTCCGATATCCTACACTTCAGGAAAAAACCAGCTGACACAGGACAAGGTCAGTGAATCGAGCGAATCATCCTATTCCGTTCCGGTATCATTCGGAGCCGGAGTAAAAGTGGATTTTTCAAAAAGATGGGCTGCAAGCATAGGCGTAAACTACTCGCTTCTCAGACGGACTTTCGACGGAGCGTTTTTCGACGTTCATGACGACGGGACATATACCAAAACAGACTTCACCAACATCGATAACAGACAGGACTATATCGGAATACCTGTCAACGTATATTACAGCATACTCAGAAGCAATATCATAGACTTCTATGCATACGCCGGCGGCACAGCGGAGAAATGCGTGTCGAATGCCTACAGGATGTCGGCCGACGGCTCCGATATCAATCATCGGGAATCCGTCAAGGGGATGCAGTTCTCTGCTAATGTCGGTTTGGGAATGGAATTCATCATTGCCGATCTGGTCGGCATCTATATAGATCCGAGCCTTCGCTATTATTTCCCTGACGAGCGGCAGCCGCGCAGTATAAGGACGGCGCAGCCGTTGATGTTTGGGTTAGAGTTAGGGTTCCGCTTCCACCTTTAGAATTTTCATAACGGGCAAACTACTTCGTTATCTGCGGGATCATACCTTCGGTCATTTACGGAAGTAAACTCCCTCGGTATGCCCCTTGATGCCTTGTATTTTACCCATTCTGAAAATTCTAACACTTCAATAAAGTACAGAAAAGCTCCGTTGACTTGTAGTGGCGGCCTTGCATTCTACCCGTTCTGACGAATCAGTCGTATCGGACATAGTATGCGGTCATACTTTCGGTCATTTACGGCGGGATTCCATGATGTTGCGGGCTAAGGAGTTGGCGCAGATGAACTTGTGGAGTTCGCGGCAGTCGGTATCGAAAATCGAATGACGGTCGCCCTGCCACAGCATTCTGCCCTGGTGCAGGAAACCGATATTGTCTCCTATCTCCAAGATGGAATTCATGTCGTGAGTGTTTATGATGGTCGTCATGTCGAATTCTTTGGTTAGTCCATGGATAAGTTGGTCTATCAGAATGGAAGTCTCGGGATCGAGACCTGAGTTCGGCTCATCGCAGATGAGATATTTCGGATTCAGCGCTATGGCCCGGGCGATTCCCACTCTTTTCTGCATTCCTCCGCTCAGTTCCCCCGGATACTTTTTCTCATTGCCTGTCACATTCACTCTTTCAAGACAGTACTTGGCTCTTTTTATCTTCTCTTTTCTGGACCAGTCGGTGAAGAAAT
>CALUSD010000017.1 GCA_944323295.1 uncultured Bacteroidales bacterium
GACTACGGGGCGATAGGCGAACTTGTCAAGCACGGAGTGGCATCCGACAGAAAGGATGCCGGGAGGATAGCCATGAATGCCGGCACGGACATGGATATGGCGACAAAGATATACCCCGACTTTCTCATGGAACTGATCGAAGAGGGGAGTGTCCCCATGGAAGCCCTGGACAGTGCCGTACGCCGTGTCTTGAGACTTAAATTCAGGGCCGGACTGTTCGACAGGCCGTATACGGCAGGCACGGCCCGTCGTCTTACCGGATGCGAAGAACATCTTGCCTTGGCTGAAAAGGCGGCAGAAGAAAGCGTGGTCCTTCTTAAAAACGATGGAGTCCTTCCTTTGCACAGCGACCTGAAGACGGTCCTCATAACGGGACCTTTGGCCGATTCTCCTCATGACCAGCTCGGTACCTGGACCATGGACGGTGATACCTCGATGACCGTCACTCCATTAGATGCCGTCAGGCAGAGGTATGGGGACAGAGTGAATATTCTTTACGAACCCGGACTGCTGTTCAGCCGGGACAGGGACACTTCATGTTTCCCGGCCCTGAGACGGAAGGCTGCCGAAGCGGACGTGATATTGGCTTTCATGGGAGAAGAAGCCATATTGAGCGGGGAAGCGCATTCTCTTGCCGATATTTCCTTGAAAGGGGCTCAGAAAGAAATGATGAGCCTGCTGGCCGCGGCCGGGAAGCCCGTGGTGATGACCATAATGGCAGGCAGGCCTGTGACAGCCAAGGATGAAATTGCAAAGGCCGATGCTGTGTTGTATTCCTTTCATCCGGGAACGATGGGCGGTCCGGCGCTTATGGATATGATCTTCGGCAAAGTCAGCCCGTCGGGAAAACTTCCGGTTTCGATGGCGGTACATGTAGGCCAGTATCCTCTTTATTATAGTCAGAAGTCTACAGGACGGCCTGCAGCCAAGATAAAAAGTATAGACGATATCCCGAGAAATGCCGGTCAGTCTGTCCTCGGACATTCTTCATATTATTTGGATGTCGGCGTCAAGCCTCTTTATCCTTTCGGTTTCGGCCTGTCATACACGGATTTTACCATTTCCGATCCGGTGGTGGAGAATATGGAACTTTCTTGTTCAGATACATTGCGTTTCAGCGTAACTGTCGAAAACACAGGTGATATGGATGGGGCCGAAGTCGTTCAGGTTTATGTCCGGGATGTGAATGCTTCCGTTTCGAGGCCTGTCCGTGAGCTGAAGGATTTCAAGAAAGTGTTTCTGAAAAAAGGGGAGAGCCGCCGGATGGACTTTTCGCTTCCAGTGTCTTCGTTTTCGATGTACGATCTCAGGATGGAGAAGGTCGTGGAGCCTGGCCGCTTTATCGTTTTTGTCGGCAATTCCAGCGAGGCCCGCGCATCTTTTTCCGTGAGTGTCGGGAACTGATTCCGCGAAGGATGTTTGAAAGAGGGTGACTAAAAAGGAGGAATTTCAAGGCTTGCGAAGATGAGAAAACCGGAGTGTACTGTCGTACATGAGGATTTTCGAATCGAGTATAACGCAGAAAGTCCCCTTTTTAGTCGCCCTCTTTTGTTATTGGGTTGCATTTGTCTTCGGCCTCTTGCATTGCTCTCGGCTTCTGCGATATTTGGACTTCGTCCACATATACTGTAGCGCCTCGGCAATGCAAAAGTCCTCGACTGCATGCAAACAAGTTTGCATTTGTCTTCGGCCTCTTGCATTGCTCTCGGCTTCTGCGTATATTTAGCCTGACGGTTACATATACTGTATCGCCTCGGCAAAACAAATAAATTTGTTCTGCTCTCGGCTTCTGCGTATATTTAGCCTGACGGCTACATATACTGTATCGCCTCGGCAATGCAAAAGTCCTCGCCTGCATGCAAACAAGTTTGCATTTGTCTTCGGCCTCTTGCATTGCTCTCGGCTTCTGCGTATATTTGCAGAAAATTTCTTTGAGATGAAACAGATTATTGCGACAGAAAATGCGCCGAAAGCGGTAGGTCCGTACTCTCAGGCAGTTGAAGTCAACGGAACGTTGTATATTTCAGGACAGATCCCTGTGGTGCCTGCCGACGGCTCCGTGCCAGAAAGCATCGAAGCCCAGACAAGACAGTCATTGAAAAATATCGGCGCTATCCTCGAAAAGGCGGGCATGCAGTATTCCAACGTGGTCAAGACTACGGTCTTGCTGAATGATATAGCTGACTTCTCCGCCATGAATGCCGTTTATTCCGAGTTTTTTACCGACGAGAAGCCTGCAAGGGCATGCTATCAGGTCGCAGCTCTTCCCATGGGCGTCAAAGTGGAGATCGAAGCTGTCGCAGTCCGCTGATTTCATTTGCTCGGCTCTCTGCTTTTATGTAAGTTTGCAGCTTGGAAAGATATCATAGCTGATGAACAGAAAAACCATAATCATGTGTGTGACGGTGACATGCGTATTTGTCATGGTGGTATCCGTCGCACTTTTCTTTTTGTATTCCGGTACTGACAAATCGAAGAACGGTCTGGCTGATACCCGTGATTTCATGCTGTTTTCAGCTGTCCCTTCGGATGCGCTTTCAGTGATGAAATTTTCGGATTTGGCATCCATGACCGAATGTCTGGTATCCGAACAGTCCGCACTGCATTATTTCGTTACCGAAAAAGCGGAACGCGGCAAGATGGTCGCATTTCTTGAGAAATTATCCGCCTCTTCATCGCTTTATAATTCCGCCATGTCATCTCCGGCAGTCATGTCGGTGCACAATATCGGAGATTTGACGCCGCTTCTGATTCTCGATGCCGGGAAGTCCGGCGCAAATCCTGCGGAAGCCGTGGATTCACTGAATTCATTGGCACTCAGGTGCGGCCTGACGGCGCAATATACGGATGCCACGGACATTGCTCCGGCAGGCAGCCCGCTTAGAAAAAGGTCTTTGATGCTGATATCTCCGTCCGATATTCTCGTGCAGTCTTCATTGAGGCATCTTAAATCCGATATCTCGGTATGGGATGTCCCCGGATTTGCGGAGTCGGTACGGATGTCTGCTGATGATGCCATGCTGATATTGCCGGCTTCCGGAGTGGAAAAGACTTTGACTGCGATATTTTCCTCGAAATATCGTGCATATCCGGTTTTCTTCCGCAAATATGCCGACTGCACGTCATTTTCCATAACAAACTTTGATTCAGAGACGTTCAGCATGACAGGAAGAAGCTATTCGGAAGGCGGAGCAAGCGATTTCATGAATGTTTTTTCCAAAGTGGACCCTTCCGTCCCGGAAGTCGCTTCTGTATTGCCGGCATACACCATACATGCGGAGGCATTGCCATTGGCAGATGTTTCTGCCTATATCGACGCATATTTCGACTTTTGCGAGACGCAGTCATTGTCGAAGACACTCGAGTCTGAATTTTCCGCTCTTGAAAAACGAGGAGGCATCGATCCTGCCGACTGGGCCGAATCTCTCAATATCAGGGAAGTGGCTAAAGCTGCTTATGTGTCGGGAGGTACCGTGGAAACAGTTTTGCTCGTACATGTCGGAAAGAAAGACAGCGCCATTCTGACAAAAGAAGGCGCATCTTCGAAGGACGGAGGCAATACCGTGATACGCAACTATGCATGGACCGGATATCTTTCGGCGCTCTTCGGACCGCTGTTCTCGACAGACGACGAGGCGCATTTCATCCTTGAAAACGGCTGGATGATCATAGGCAGCAGGAATGCTTTGGAAGAGTATACGAGCGGAAGGGCTGTTGAATATACGCTGGCGGAATATTTTGCCGACGCTTCGATAACAGACGGGCTTTCGGGCAAAAGTTCGTATTTCGTATCATATCATTCCCTGACGGAAGACGAGTCTTTTACAGAGGCGATGTTCGCGAAGAATTTCCTGCCGGCCGTGAAGGCTTCGTTCGGAGATATTTCCTATGAGCCCGTATTTTTCTCCGTAGAAGAGAGCAAGTCCGGTATGGAATTGAATTTCAGACTGCATCGGACTACAGTCACAAAGAGTCAGGCTCCTACATTCGAGCGCGATACATCCGTACCGATTCCTGAGGGGCCGTTCCGGGTGAAAAATTCGGGGACAGGAAAGATGAATCTTTTTTACCAGCAGGACAATCTTTATCTTTGCCTTCAGGAAGAGGGCGGAAAAGGTCTGTGGGGCGTTCCTTTCGATGCTCCGATTTGCGGATGCGCGCAGACCGTAGATTATTATGCCAACGGCAAACTGCAGATTCTTTTCGCTTCAGGAACAAAACTCCACCTCATAGACAGATTAGGACGTTTCGTGAATCCTCCGTTCCCTGTAAATCTCGGCAAGGAAATCCTTTTGGGTCCGGATGTCTA
The DNA here is from genome assembly GCA_944323295.1 of uncultured Bacteroidales bacterium. Classification (GTDB taxonomy): domain Bacteria; phylum Bacteroidota; class Bacteroidia; order Bacteroidales; family UBA932; genus Cryptobacteroides. The sequence continues at coordinate 4,310 of CALUSD010000017.1, forward strand.
TGATTTTTCAGGCAGGAGAAAATATAATGTAATGGTGCTCCATACGGACAATACCATAGAAATGTACAATCTTCAGGGCCGCAGGCCGCCGGAATGGAAGACGATAACCTCCTCCGAGACCATAAAGGGGCTACCAGAGCGGATTCGTGTAGGCGGAAATACATACTGGGTGGTCAGGACATCCATTCAGACGCTGATTTTCGGCTTCTATGGCGGAAATACTCTGACGGATTTTTCCGGAGACAGGATGATAAGACCGGACAGCGAAGTCAAACCGACAGGAGACAATGCGGTGGAAGTCGTCTGCTACGACGGAAGAAAGCATACTGTCAAACTGAATTAGGATAAAAAACATATTGCACACATAAAAATTATTCAAGATGATCGAATTTAAATCGGTAAACAAACTTTATGAAAAAAGTTTCAAGGAAAACTGGGATCGTCCCGCTTTGTCTAACTATCAGGGCGTAACCCTTCATTATCGTGACGTTGCCCGCAGAATCGCGAAAATGCATATCATGTATGAACGCTGCGGTCTGAAAAGGGGGGACAAAGTGGCTATCTGCTCCAGAAACCAGGCGAACTGGGGAGTATCGTTCCTTTCCGCACTTACGTACGGTGCCGTGCCGGTACCTATCCTGCATGAATTCAAGGCCGGGAACATACACCATTTGGTCAACCATTCGGAAGCCAAAATACTTTTTGTCGACGATGTGGTATGGGAAGGGCTGACTGAGACGGAAATGCCCAATATCTTGGCTGTGGTCCAGATAAATACATTTTCTTTCCTGTATACGAAAAATGACGAAATCCGGTCTGTCAGAGAGCATCTGAACGAGTATTTCGGTCAGAAATATCCGATGAATTTCACGCCGGACAGTATAGACTATTATGAAGATTCAGCGGAAGAACTCGCTCTTATAAACTATACTTCAGGAACTTCGGGCTTTTCGAAAGGAGTCATGATACCGTACAGGGCCCTTTATTCGAATATCATGTTTGCCATGAAAGTGCTTCCGATGATAGGCAACAATTCCAATGTAGTGGCGATGCTTCCGTCCGCACACATGTACGGGATGATGTTCGAGGTCCTTTTCGAACTCACCGTCGGTACCCACGTACATTTCCTGACGAGGGTCCCGAGTCCGAAAATCATCATGCAGGCGCTTGCGGAAGTGAAGCCGGACATCGTGATAGCCGTGCCTCTGATTATAGAAAAAGTTTACAAGTCCAAATTGAAGCCGTTGCTCGAAAAGAGCGGAGTGAAGTTCCTGATGAAGGTTCCCGGGGTGGATCATGTGCTTATGAAGAAAATCCGTACGGAACTCATAAATGCGTTCGGCGGCAAATTCGAAGAAATCATCATCGGCGGAGCCGCATTCAACAAGGAGGTCGAGTCGTTCTTCAAGAAGCTGAATTTTCCGTTTACAGTGGGTTATGGCATGACGGAATGCGCCCCTATCATTTCTTATGACGACTGGAAGACGAACAGGGAATTCTCATGCGGAAAGACAGCCCCGAACATGGAAATAAAGATAGATTCTCCGGAGCCGGAAACCGTACCTGGAGAGGTCTTGGTCAAAGGAATGAACGTTTTCTTAGGGTATTACAAGAACGAAGAAGCTACTCAGGCCGTATTTACCGAGGACGGCTGGTTCCGTACCGGGGATATGGGCGTGATGGACAAGGACGGGTATCTCTATCTGCGCGGCCGTTCGAAATGCATGATTCTCGGGCCTTCCGGACAGAATATCTATCCGGAGGAAATAGAGTGCGTGCTCAATAACATGCACTATGTGGTGGATTCGCTCGTGATAGAAGACAAGGGAGGTCTGACGGCTCTGATTTATCCTGATTTCCACCAGGCGGAAGTCGACGGGCTGAACAAGGAAGACCTGATAAAGGATCTGAATGCTTCACTTATCGTTACCAACAAGGAACTTCCGAATTATGCCCGCATTTCCAAAATAGAAGTGATGCCTGAGGATTTCGAAAGGACTCCTAAGAGAAGCATAAAGAGGTATCTGTACCAAAGATAAGACAATCAATCAGTCGCCAATGGAAAAATTCGACCACAGTTATCTGCAGATGGCTTCGATATGGGCCCAGAATTCTTACTGCAAACGCCGTAAGGTAGGGGCGCTCATAGTCAAGGACCGGATGATCATATCGGACGGGTACAACGGTACTCCGTCCGGTTTTGAAAATGTTTGCGAGGATGAAAACGGTGTTACCAAACCGTATGTGCTTCATGCCGAAGCCAATGCGATAACAAAGGTCGCCAAATCAGGCAACAGCAGCCAGGGGGCTACGCTTTATGTGACGGCATCTCCTTGTCTCGAATGTGCCAAACTCATCATTCAGGCCGGCATTACAAGGGTCGTCTACAGGGACGAATACCGTTTGACGGACGGAGTGGATTTGTTGAAAAAAGCCGGTATAACGGTGGAAAAGGTTGAATAACAAAGAGTCCGATGAATAACAGGTCATACACAGCATTGACAGCACTGATGGGTGTTGTCCTCGGCGTACTTGCGACTTTGGTCGTGGTGAAGATTACCGACAGCAGGAAGAAATTCGACGGTGACTACAACAGGTGGCGCAAACTGAACCTCATCCTGCAGGAAGTAGAGCGCAACTACGTGGATACCATAGATATGAAAGAAATGACGGATGCTGCTGTAGAAGCCGCTCTGTCGAAACTTGATCCGCATACGGTATATTTGCCGCCTGTGGTGTTGGAGGCCTCGGAAACAGAACTGGCAGGCAACTTTGAAGGCATCGGCATCCAGTTCAATGTGCCGAACGATACGGCGATAGTGTTGAGCGTCATTCCGGGCGGTCCGTCCGAAAAGGCAGGCCTGATGCAGGGTGACAGAATCCTGAAGGTGGACACTGCAGTGATAGCCGGGAACAAGACGCCGCAGGACACCATGGTATCGAAAATGAAAGGCCCGTCGGGAACAAAAGTGAATATCACCGTAAAACGAGACGGATTGGAGATTCCTTTCGAAATAACCCGGGGCAAGATACCGGTTCACTGCGTGGATGCTGCATTCATGCTGAACGATACTACCGGTTATATCCGGCTTTCGAAATTTACCCGGACGACGTATTTCGAGTTTTCATTCGCGGCAGAGAAACTTATGAATGCCGGCATGAAACGGCTCCTGTTCGATCTCAGGGACAACACTGGCGGCTATTTCGATCAGGCTTTTCTCGTATGCAATGAATTTTTGGAAAAAGACGATCCTATCGTCTATATGGAAGGCCTTCATCGTCCTCGGCAGGATTTCAAGGCTGATGGCAACGGCAAATTGAAAGATATCGATTTGGAGGTGCTGATAAACGAATCTTCTGCCTCTTCGAGCGAAATATTTGCCGGAGCAATGCAGGACAACGACAGGGGAGTGATAGTCGGGAGGCGCTCGTACGGAAAAGGTCTCGTGCAGGAGCCGATAAATTTCACCGACGGCTCCGGTGTGCGTTTGACTGTTTCCCGTTTCTATACTCCGTCAGGAAGATGTATACAGAAACCGTATTCAGAGGACTATGCATACGACATATACGAGAGGTATGCCCATGGTGAAATGACTGATGCCGACAGCATGAAAGTGGACAAGTCGAAGGAATACTATACGAGGGAAGGCCGTGTCGTATATGGCGGAGGCGGAATAGTTCCGGATGTCTTTGTCCCGATGGATACGACTAAGGCAAATGAGTTTTTCATGCAGGCAAATAAAAAATCCCTGCAGGTACGGTTCGCATCATCGATTTTCGACCGTTATCGCAGGACCTTGACTTCCATAGATGATTTCTCTTCTTTGGAAAAATATCTCGATGCACTCGACTTGCGCGGAAAATTCATAGAATATGCCAAGAATGAGGGTTTGGTGCTCAAGCAGTCTCAGACGGCCGATTTCGACAACTATATGATGCCTCAGATAAGGGCTCTTGTAGGCCGTTATTCCAAACTCGAGGATGAGGCTTTCTATCGTTTCTATCTCGTTATAGATGAAACGGTGAATACAGCCTTGAATCTGTGATTATATTTGAGGCAGAAAACGATAGACGATAGTTCCGAATTGTCTTTTAGGAGCCGTTCCCGATGCTGTGAAGCGAGAAAGCCGGGCGGCTCTTTTCGCATATTCCCTCAGGCATCTGTCATCGGAAGAGGCCTCTTCCATGATCTCTGCATTGACTACGGCACCATTCTGACCGACTGTAATCCGTACGGTCACATCTCCTCCTCCAAGACATCGGTAGGCCGGTACGGAAAGCGTGACAGCTTTCCTGCCGTCCAATTCATACGATACTACGGACGGACCGGAATAGCTCCGGCTTTCGGTATCCGCTTCACATAGCTCTGAAAGCGATGCATAGTTTTCAGTGTCTTCGGTTTCGGCTGCGAAAGCGCCGCTCTTCAGCTCATTGGCAAGCCTTTCCGCATCACGGTACAGCTGCTCGACATCAGTGTTGCGGTCATCTTTTAGCTGGCCGCTGCCTGCATCTACGGCTATGTTCCGGATTTCTTCATCACCTGGAAGAATGTTGTAAGACGCTGTTCCTATGAGTTCATCTATTCTTTCGCTGATACTTTCCTTGAATTCGGTTTCGCGGACTTCCTGCTCAGACTGCTCGACATGAGAGAAATCCATTAAAAAAGAATTATCGCCTTTAAGCACGGTCCCGATTTGTGAAATCAGCAGGATTATCAATACGGCAAGGTGCAGGCATACGGTCATGTAAAGCCCTGATTTATCTTCTTTCGGAATCTCCGAAACCTTTCGACGAATCAGTCTTGCAAGATGGTTTATGTCGGTCTTGACGGTTTGATAAAGACCGGAATCGCGCAGTCCCACTATTCCTGTTTTGAATGAAGCGCCTTTTCTATCGTGGCGGAAATTATGTCGATAGCCACTTTGTTGTGGCCTCCTTGCGGAATGATGATGTCAGCATATCGTTTGCTCGGTTCGATAAACTGCAGGTACATCGGCTTTACGGTTTTCGTGTACCGTTCGATTACTTTTTCTACAGTTTTTCCGCGTTCGATTATGTCGCGTGCCATTACCCTCATCAGCCTGTCATCATCGTCTGCGTCTACAAAAATTTTTATGTCCATCTGCTCCCGGAGTTCCGCGCAGGTAAAAATGAGTATTCCTTCGATGATGATGACATCAGCCGGACGGACAGTGACCGTTTCTGTTTTTGACCGGGAACATGTCAGATAGGAATAGACAGGCTGCTGGATCGTTTCTCCGCTTTTCAGGGCTTTCAGCTGCTCGTTGAGCAACCGGAAATCGATTGAATCGGGATGGTCGAAATTGACTTTCTGCCGTTCTTCCAAAGGAAGATGGCTTGAATCCTTATAATACGAGTCTTGTGGAATTACCACTACATTTTCATGCAGCTGTTCGGTAATTGCATTTACGACAGTCGTTTTTCCGGAGCCCGACCCTCCTGCTATTCCTATGACCAACATATTGATTTTATTAATATTCGGCGTTTTTAGGTGTCCTCGGGAACGGTATTACATCCCTGATATTGCTCATGCCGGTGACAAAAAGCAAAAGCCTTTCGAAACCGAGTCCGAAGCCGCTGTGCGGGGCGGAACCGAATCTCCTTGTGTCAAGATACCATTCGAGGGTATCTCTGCTCATTCCGAGTTCCGAAATCCGTGCTTCCAATTTCTCGAGAGATGACTCTCTTTCCGAGCCGCCGATGATTTCCCCTATCTTTGGGAAAAGAACATCCATGCCGCGGACAGTCTTGCCGTCATCATTCTGCTTCATGTAGAAAGCCTTTATCCCCTTAGGATAGTCCGTCATGATGACCGGTTTCCCGAAATGTTTCTCTACAAGGTATCTTTCATGTTCGCTCTGCAAATCGATGCCCCAGCCGACAGGGAATTCGAATTTTTCGCCTGATGATTCGAGTATCTTTATGCCTTCAGTGTAAGTAAGTCTTACGAAATCGGTTTTGATGACACTCTCTAACCTTTCTATCAGTTCCTTGTCGAACATGTCGTTAAGGAACTTGATGTCGTCCATGCAGTTCTCGAGTGCATACCTGACAAGCGACTTGATGAAATCTTCCGCGAGATCCATGTTGTCGTTGATGTCATAGAATGCCATCTCAGGCTCGATCATCCAGAACTCTGCCAGGTGTCTCGGAGTATTAGAATTTTCAGCCCTGAATGTGGGTCCGAACGTATAAATGTCCCCTAATGCCATGGCTCCGAGCTCTCCTTCGAGCTGTCCGCTGACAGTCAGGCTCGTCTGCCGTCCGAAGAAATCCTGGGAGTAGTCGATCTGACCGTTGTCCTTTCGCGGCGGATTGCCCATGTCCAATGTCGTGACCTGGAACATTTCTCCGGCACCTTCGCAGTCGGATGCCGTAATGATAGGGGTGTGAAGGTATACGAATCCCCGGTCATTAAAATATTTGTGTATGGCAAAGGCCATCGCGTGGCGTATCCTCAGGACGGCTCCGAAAGTGTTTGTTCTCGGTCTCAGATGAGCGATACTTCTGAGAAATTCCATTGAATGCCCTTTTTTCTGCAGCGGATAGCTGTCAGGGCTGGCTTCTCCGTAAATTTCGATTTCCTTTGCCTGAATCTCGACAGCCTGCCCGCTGCCGACGGACTTTACCAAGTCGCCTTTTACGCACAGGCAGGCTCCTGTCGTGATTTTTTTCAGCAAATCTTCGCTGAAAGCCGCCGTTTCGACTACGATTTGGATGTTATTTATAGTCGAGCCGTCATTCAAAGCTATGAAAGCTATGTTTTTGTTCCCTCTTTTCGTTCTTACCCAGCCTTTGGCAACAACTTCCCTGCCCGGCTCGCTTTTCAGCAAATCTTTGACTTTAGTTCTCATAACAAATATTTTACGTCACGTGGACGGATTATTCCGTCAACATTATCTTTTTAGAAATTTCAGTATTGTCATAGCATCCGGAAAACTTTTCTGCCCCTTTGCCGACGGCATATACAGGTACAGGTATTCCGCTATGTCCAGTGCTTGCCCATCCGATATTTGCTTTCTTGTTCAGCTCGGAATTTTCTTTATCGCTGAGAATATCCTGTTTTCCTGCAGCATTCCATGAATCTTCCAGCATTTTCCAGTCGAATTGTTCTCCGTTGTTGCTTGTAAGCGTAAGACCTCCGGTTTCGTGATCGGCAGTCACTACAATGAGGGTTTCATCCGGATGCGCAAGATAGAAATCATAGGCCCTCTTCACGGCGGCATCGAGTTCCATAACCTTTTCTGTCATCGACATGGTCCTGTTGTCGTGGCATGCCCAGTCGATGGTACCGCCTTCTGCCATTATGAAGAACGGTTTGCCGTTTTGAGAGAAGCGCTCGATAGCCGTAGCGACCATTTCCTCAAGGGAGATGTCTTCCTGTTCGGTATGTTCCACTACATAATCGATGCTTGTCGCTTTTTTATTGCTTGCCTGGCAAAGAATGAGTTTATCCGCATTTTTTTCGGCTTCGTATTCACTCATTCCATAGCTGATGGTGTAGCCTTTGCTTTCGATTATGTTGTCGATGTCTTCCTTATCTCCGCCTTTTCCGTTAAAATCGAGGAATCCGTCTCCTGCGAAGAAGTCGAATCCGCTTTCCGGTATCTGAAGACTGATTTCATAGTAGTCGCTGCGAGACTTTGCATTGGCATAAAATGAGGCCGGAGTCGCGTGATTTACAGGTACGTTGCTCATTATGCCTATTTGATATCCTTTTTCCTTCAGTTCGTACGTGTAGCTTTCATACTCTTCGCCTTCCGGTGACTGGCCCAACACGTGGTTGTCCGTCTTGTATCCTGTAGCCAGGGCTGTGCCTGACGCGGATGAGCAGGTGATGCTTTTGTTCGCGGAATATGTAGTCGCCATTCCCGTATAAGGAAATTTCGTAAACGTAAGTCGTCCTATTCCTCCCAATTCTCCGTCGAGGTACGCCAGATATGACTCCGTAGCAGCCATCTGAGCCTGGCCCATGCCATCGCCTACAAAGAAAAAGATGTACTTGGCCTGTTCGTTTTCAGTGTTTTCATTTTTGCATCCGCAAACAGCGCATATCGCGAGCAGGATGCACAAGAGTGGCAATTTAGATTTCATGACTCGTTTTTTTTTAGTTTGATTTTCGCGACCCCAAATTTAGAAATTTTTTCTGATATTAAGAAGCCGTTTGAACTTTTGAAAAAACTGAACGTTTTCTTCAAATATTTGTCTAAAAAAGGGGGGGGGGTGGCCAAAGGTTTGATATCTCTGTGAGAAATTGAATATTCGAAAGTGGAATCGATGTTGTCATCACGGATAAACAAAGAAAAAGGGAGGGTGACTTTCACTTTTGAGTCACCCTCCCCTCAGATGCGGTCAGTCAGTATTATTCTGCCGGTTTTCTTGCGGCGTACATGATCTTCAGTGCGGAGCATCTTCTAAGCTCCTGCTTTACGTCCGTGATGATACCCATCCTGACGTCTGCGTCAGCCCTGATAGATACTGTCATATACTGTCTGTCGACTTCACTCATCGCGTCGCGTTCTGCTGCGATAAAGTCGCGGATCTCGTCAACTGTCTTGAATGAGTCATTGAGCTGTATACGTGCATCCGTACCATACATTCTCTGAAGAGATGCAATAGGTGATCCGATGTTGATATACGAGGTCAGGTCCTTTCTTTCCAACTTGGCTACCTCGGTAGCTTCCGGAAGATTCACCATGACCTTGTTTTCCGTTTCACGCATACTTGTCGTCACCATAAAGAAGAACAGCAGCATGAACACGATATCCGACATGGACGCTGTGGTCAAGCCTGGAACGGATTTCTTGTCTCCTTTTCCTCCGAATTTTGCCATAATTTAGTTCTCCTTTAATTATTTGACACATCCTTCGGCTCTGCCTCGGAAATATTCTGAGGTATCGCCTCCCTTACGATTCTCTGCTGATCGTTGTTCAGGCTCAGATATGCTTTGCCGAAATGGGCTTTTGAAAATTCGTCACGCAGTTCGTTCACGGCCTTTACAAGTTCGTTCTGCACTTCGATGTATGCCTTATAACTTGTACCGCGGTCGTTCTGGAGCGAAATGATGCCCTTCGAAACATTATATGTGCCGAATCCTTCGATCTCTTTCGGACTTCTTTCCGGAAGGTCAGGATCATTGTTCGGGTTTACAAGGAATTCTTTGACTTTGTCTTTCAAAAAGCTGACATCCATAGGCTCATTACCGGCGAACAGTCTGTCAGCGGAGTTGATCCTCACGATGATGATGTTTCTCCTGTTGACTTTCTGGTCCTGCACCTCCTGATTTTCATCAGGAATAGGCGGAAGACGGCGCTGCAGACCCGAGTCCTGATTCATCGTAGTGGTCATCAGGAAGTACGAGAGCAGCAGGAATGCTATATCCGCCGATGAAGCTGAATTTAATTCTGGAGTCTTCTTAGACATAGTTCTGTTTATTTATTGCGGATTGCATTATATATTCCGCCGCCGATAATGGCAAGCACTGTCAGCGCACAGAGAATATATGTGAGGTTCAAAACTGTATCGGTAAGTTTCAAAGTCATCTGGCTGACTTCAGGACCGATATATCCCTGGGCAGGAGCTCCTGACGAGAGGAAGTACACAGCACCTACCACGATGACAACCACTACGAGTTCGACTCCCATTTTGATGAGATTCTTAGGGTTGTTGATGGCGCTGATGGCTACGCCGAAAAGAACGGCTGCCGCTATTCCCACTATCATCAGCACGTATGCCCAGTAGAAGAGGGTGTTTACCGAAGCGTCATTGAAGCCTACGGCATATCCCCATGCTGTTATGGCTGCACTGACTATCATCAGTACCCACAACATGATCTTTACTATTTTTTCGAATTTGCTGGATGACATTGTCTCTTATTTTTTATTCTCGTATTTAACCAGGATATCCACAAGCGAGATAGAAGCGTCTTCCATGTCGATGGAGAGGGAATCTATTCTCGATACGATGTAGTTGTAGAAGACCTGGAGAATAATAGCGACGATCAAACCTCCGACGGTGGTGATCAAGGCCACTTTCATACCTCCTGCAACGACGTTAGGCGAGATATCACCGGCTGCCTGGATAGCATCGAATGCCTGCACCATACCGACCACAGTTCCCAAGAATCCGAGGGATGTAGACAGGGCTATGAAAAGCGCTACCCATGTAAGACCGTTCTCCATAAGGCTCATCTGTACGGAACCATAGGATACAACCGTCTTTTCTACTACTTCTATACCCTGATCCATGCGGAGGAAACCCTGATAGAAAATGCTTGCTACAGGTCCGCGGGTGGTGCGGCAAACTTCCTTTGCAGCCTCTACGCCGCCTTCATTGAGAGCAGTCTCGATTTTGGCAAGGAGTTTCTTGGTATTTGTTTTGGAGAAACTCAGATAGAGAATTCTTTCGATAGAGATGGCAAGACCGAAGATAAGGCAGAGGATGATGGAGGCCATGAAGCCAGGACCACCTTCTATGAACTTGGTCTTGAGCTGCTGATGAAGAGGAATCTCGCTCTGACCTGCCTGGAATGGATTGGCGTTTTCTGCAGTTGCTACTTCTTCTACTGCTGCCGCTGAATCCGGAACAGCAGTGGTATCAGTCTGAGCTGCTGCAACCTGAGCGGTGAAAGCCATCATTGCAATAGTTGCAAGTGATATGAAAAAATTTTTCATAATTGTTTGTGTGTGTTTAATTAATAATGTATCAGTTTGTTATATTTTAAATTTCTCAGATTTAATTATGCAGTAACCTTAAATCCGGTGCAATTTAGCAAATAATTTTCATATGACAATAGGAAACTGTTTTGAATTTATCGAAAATTCTGGTCGGTTTCCAGCTTTTTTGATATTTCTCCCCTCAGATTCTTGTCGAGCTGCGCGGTTACGAAATCGTTGTCGTCAGACATGCCCATCAGGAAAAAGAGTTTGGCGAGGGCTCCCTCCGTCGTGCAGTCGTAGCCGCTGAGGACCCCTTCATTTTCCAATTTTTTACCGGTGGCATATAGTTTCATGTCGACCGAGCCGGCGAGGCACTGGGTCACGTTCAGCAGGATTTTTCCCATCGATACCGCTTCTTTTATCAGGTCGATGAACCACCCTTTGGACGGTGCGTTTCCAGAGCCGTATGTTTCTATGATGACGGCTCTGGTTTCAGGACCGCAGAGGATGTTTCTGACGACCTGCGGAGTGATGCCGGGGTGGAGTTTCAGAATGGAGACCCTCGTGTCGAGTGCGGTATGGAAAACCGGTTTCCGCTCCCAATCCGCCGGTCTGATGATTCCGGATCTGTTGTATCTGATGTTTATCCCGGCTTCCGCGAGGGCGGGAAAGTTTCCCGATGCAAAGGCTCTGAAATTTTCGGAACTGACTTTCGTCGTCCTGTTTCCTCTCATAAGCGTATTTCCGAAATAGATGCAGACTTCCGGGACTACGGCATGACCGTCGCTGTCTTTTGCCGCAGCGATTTCTACTGCTGAAACGAGATTCTCCTTGCCGTCGGTGCGTGCCGCCCCTACTGGCAGCTGACTCCCGGTAAAAATGACCGGTTTGGTCAGGCCTTCTATCATGAAACTCAGCGCTGAGGCCGAATATGCCATGGTATCGGTGCCGTGCAAAATCACGAAACCGTCGTAATCTTCATATTTTTCTTCAATGAGTCCTGCGAGTTTCTGCCATTGCCGAGGCTCCACGTCCGCCGAATCGATGAGAGGACGGAATGTGCATGAGTCGATTCTGTATGCGAATTTCCCGAGCTCCGGGACCTCTTCAAGTATCTGCGAGAAATCGAACGGCTTCAATGTCTGTTCCGCCGGGTCGGCCTTCATGCCTATCGTCCCTCCGGTATAGATCAGCAGGATCGAGGATTTTTCGCTGCTGGTTTCGAAAGTGAATTTCATGCTGCGCGATTTTTCATATTTTGAACAGTTTTTCGGCATTGGCCGATGTGGCGGCAGCCACTTCGGCCATGGAAATACCTTTCTGCGCGGCTATCTTTTCGGCGACAAAAGGTATGTATGAACTCTCGTTTCTTTTGCCTCTGTGCGGTGCCGGGGTGAGATAGGGCGAGTCCGTTTCCAATAATATTCTTTCGAGCGGAATTTCCCTGACCGTTTCGGCTATGGAGGCGTTTTTGTAAGTGACTACCCCTCCTATTCCGACATACCAGTCTCCTGTACGCGATAAATCCCGGAATGTTTCGATGCTTCCTCCGAATGCGTGGAAAACTCCAGCGGGGGAGAGGGATTTGCATCGTTTCAATACGTTCAGGATAAGTTCCGTGGCATTTCTCGAATGTACGATGACGGGAAGCCCGAGCCTGCACGCTATTCGGATCTGCGCTTCGAATGCGGCTTCCTGCTCCCTGACGAATTCTTTTGACCAGTAGCAGTCCATGCCTGTTTCTCCTATGGCCCATATTCCGGTACCGGAAGCTATGCGTGATTCGATTTCATCCAATTCGTCTCTCCAGTCCGCTCCTGTAGAGGTGGGATGCAGTCCGAGGCACGGGAAAAGCACTCCGGGATGTTTCGATGCCAATGCAAACATGTTTTCCCGGGAGGTTTTGTCTATGTCTGGAAGAATCATTTTCTTCACTCCGGCTGCCAAGGCTCTTTGTATGGGGGCTTCGTAGTCTTCGGCGAACTGTTCGTCATAAAGATGCGTATGCGTGTCGATAAAGTACATTTTCGGAAAATTTCACAAAAATACATATAAATCGGCGATTTTACGCCGGGAGGACAAGAATCTGTTTTGAAATTTTTATCTTTTTCCGGCATCGATGGTGCAGCGCTGCATGAGATCTACGGATATGACCCCGTCGCTTTCCAGAATGCCAGTGAGTTCCGCTACCGTCCTGTATCCATATCCTGTCATTTCGGAAAGTTCCTGCATGGACAGTCTCCTGTTCTTTTTTATCAGCAGGAGGATTCTGGCGATTTTGTCGACCGTATCGCGTTCGTGCGATTTGCCATAGCAGGAAACCGCGCTTTCTATGTCGAATTCTCTTTTCCTTTTGAAACCGTATCCGAGACTTTCGACGAGATTTTTTTCCGAAACTATCGGAATGGCGGTCCCGGAGCGTATCATGGCGTTGCATCCTTCGGACAGCGGGTCGTCCGCTCTTCCCGGCAGGGCATAGACATCACGGTCGTAGGAAAAGGCTTGCCTGGCGGTAATCAGTCCTCCTCCGCGGTGCCTCGATTCTATCAGAATGGTGGCTTTGCCGAGTCCTGCGATAATTCTGTTCCTGCGGACGAAGTTGACGGGAATGGCTGCAGTGTGCAACGGATAGTCCGAAATCAGGGCAGATCCTTTTTCGGAAGCGATTCTTGTCGCATACCGCCTGTGAGCGGACGGGTAGACGGATTCCGCTCCTGTAGCCATCACGGCAATGGTGCTCAGTCCGCAGTCCAATGCGGCAATATGGGCCGTGATATCTGTCCCGTATGCCAGTCCGCTGACTATTACGGGATTTTTTCCTGTCCGGGCTAAGGCCTCGACGATTCTTCTGCACCAGTCTTTGCCGTAGTCTGACACGCTGCGGGTACCTACGATGGAGATGAAGTCCTTTTGATTCTGGAAACAGTCATCGGGAAAATCACTCCTTATATATATACCTGCAGGTCCGTCTTCGCATTCGTTCAGGGGGGCCGGGTATTCTTTTTCAGTTCTTCCTATGAAAGATATGCCGTATTTTGCCGCCTCTTCTATCTCCGATGCGGCCCTGTCGAGCGATCGGACATTCAGAGCATCCCTGTATTTCGAATACGGACCGAGAATTTCAAGCAAGTCTGATTTTTCCATTTCGAAAATGGCTTTCGCCGATCCGAAGCATTCGAGAAGCGCTGTGGCAATTCTCGGCTCGAAGCCGAAAATCATGTTCAAAGCGCAGAGGCATACCTTTTCCTCATAATGACAGTTCATTTTTGCCTTAAAGGTATCCTGTCTGAAAAAGAAAAAAGGACGGAAAAAGAAATTCCTGTCCTTTTTTTCTCTTTTTTTATGTTTTTTACGATTTTTTACATTTCGTACTGTCCGTATCAGACAATCAGCAGCGCATCTCCGTAAGGCCCGAACTTGTAATCCTCCTTCAATGCCGTTTCGTACGCTTTCATGACATTCTCATATTCCCCGAAAGCTGCAACGGACATCAGCATCGTAGAGCCTGGCAGATGGAAATTGGATACTATGGCATCCGGTATGGCGAATCTGTACGGAGGAAAGATGAATTTGTTCGTCCAGCCGTCGTATGGATTCACTTCATCGTATGAGGTGACGTATGTCTCGAGAGCTCTCATGACGGTGACTCCTACTGCAAGCACCTTGTTTTTGGCCCTCTTGGTCTTGTTTATGATATCCGCGGTCTCTTCCGATATTATCACCCTTTCGGAGTCCATCTTGTGTTTCGACAAATCCTCTACATCCACCGATCTGAAGTGCCCTATTCCCATGTGCAGGGTGATGAATGTTTTGTTTATGTCTTTGAGAATCATTCTGTTGAACAATTCTCTGCTGAAATGCAGACCGGCTGCTGGAGCTGCTACCGCACCTTCGTTTTTGGCAAAGATGGTCTGGTAGTTTTCTGCATCTTCCGGGGTGGTCTTCTCTCTGACGAATGTCGGGAGCGGCGTTTCTCCGAGGGAGTAGAGCGTGTCCTTAAATTCTTCGTAGGAGCCGTCGAACAGGAACCGCAGCGTGCGGCCTCTTGATGTGGTGTTGTCGATGACTTCCGCTACAAGGCTTTCGTCTTCGCCGAAATACAGTTTGTTTCCGATTCTTATTTTTCTCGCCGGATCTACTATCACATCCCACAGGCGCTGTTCACGGTTGAGTTCCCGAAGCAGGAAAACTTCGATTTCGGCCTTGGTCTTTTCCTTGTTGCCGTAAAGTCTTGCAGGGAAAACTTTCGTGTCATTCAAAACGAACGTATCTCCTTTGCCGAAATAATCTATGATATTTTTGAAAAGTTTGTGCTCTATTTCCCCCGTGTTTTTATGAAGGACCATAAGTTTGCATTCATCTCTCCATCTCGGAGGTTCCTGCGCAATTTTTTCCTTGGGGAGGCTGAATTGAAATTGTGAAAGTTTCATTTCTGATACGGAAAAATCTTATTTCTTAACGTCAACTCGGACGAATTTATTTGTTAAACAAAATCTCACGACATTTAATTATACGAAATTTTCAAAAAATTGTTTCAGAAACCGTTTCAAATTCACAAAGAATAAACAGTTTCTTAAAAAGTCTCTATATGACGCCTTTTTCCTTGAAAACTTCTATTATTGACGGATAGGTCTTGTCTAAAAAAGCGGGAAGGCTCGATTTCGCCACCCATGCGGCTTTCATGATATCTTCTTCTTTCTGCGGAATCAGATCGGTCGGAGCCGTGTACTGCATGTCGAACCACCAAGTGTGTTTGAGATGCCAGATGCCTTCGCGTTTGTAGCAGTGGTCGGTGATGCATATCAGATCTTTCAGGACAAGCTCTTCCACACCCGTTTCCTCCTGCACTTCACGCAGTGCGGTGACTTTGATATCTTCGCCCTCTTCCCTGTGTCCTTTCGGAAGATCCCACAGTCCGCTCCGCTTGATGAGCAGGAAATCGCCCCTTCTGTTCGATACCAATCCGCCGCCTGCATCCACCTGTTTGAATTCCGAG
Organism: uncultured Bacteroidales bacterium; assembly: GCA_944323295.1. GTDB lineage: Bacteria > Bacteroidota > Bacteroidia > Bacteroidales > UBA932 > Cryptobacteroides. The sequence goes on from CALUSD010000017.1 coordinate 19,985, forward strand.
CAGAGGTCACGGTATGTGTCCTCGATGTTGTCCGTGGGGATGAATATTTTCCCGAGATTGCCGGATATCTCGAACATCTGCACCAAATCGTGCATGTCGGCTTTCTCTCCGATGCTGAATTGTATGGCATTCGGGTCCGTCAGAGCCTGTTCGAATGGCGGACAGATGATGATACATCGCTTTTCGAGGTATATCTTATACATTTTATCCGTTTAATTATTATCTTTGTACGATGCGGCTGCGAAGATACTCAAAAGCCGAAAACAGAACAAATTTAATATGTTTCAAATCTATTCGTAAATTAAATTATGAATATGGAATCAAAAGAAATAACAGTGGCGAAATCTCTGCTCGATATCAAGGCAGTGCTGTTGAGCCCGGACAAGCCTTTTACTTGGGCGTCCGGGTGGCATTCTCCTATCTATTGCGACAACAGGAGGATATTGTCCTTCCCGGACATCCGGGAGAATGTCTGCCGTCTTATGGCCGATATCATCAGGGAAAAGTACCCTCAGGCCGAAGTCGTTGCCGGTGTGGCTACCGGCGCCATTGCCCATGGCATGCTCATCGCTTATTTTCTCGGAAAACCTTTCGTTTATGTCAGACCGAAACCGAAGGACCACGGGACGGGCTCGCAGATAGAGGGAATCCTTGAAAAAGGAGCCAAGGTCGTAGTCGTCGAGGATCTGATTTCGACGGGGAAAAGCAGTCTGTCTGCCGTGGATGCGTTGAACAAGGCGTCTGCCGAGGTGCTGGGGATGGTGGCCATCTTCTCTTATAATTTCAACCAGGCGCGGCGCGCTTTCGAAGTGGCGAATGTGGAACTGACCACGCTGACCAATTACGATGCCTTGATAGACGTGGCCTGCCAGACGGGTTATATCAAGGATTCTGATCTCGAGTGTCTCCGCGAGTGGCGTTTTTCGCCGTCGACATGGGGACAGGAATCCAAGGAATAGGATATGGCGACGCAGATAAAAAGCAAACATGCCGCAGTGTCCAAACAGCCGTATGAGCTGTACATGGCATTCGTGGACATGCGGAATTTCCTGCAGTTTCTCCCTGAGGACAAAAAGAAGGAAATAACCGCCGACTATGATTCCGTGCATGGAAAGGTGCAGGGATTCGACATCGGGGTGCGGGTCGTGGAACGTGTCCCTTATTCGAGAATCGATTTCAGGGATGACGGCGCTCCGTTCCAGTTTTCCATATCGATGTTTTTCGACCCGGCGCATGAGCCCGGCAAGACGGATTTTCATATTGAGTTTTCGGCGGAGTTGAATTTCATGATGAAGATGCTGCTCGGCTCGAAGCTGCAGGAGGCTTTGGACAAAGTGGTGACATCTTTGGCAGATGCTTCGGAAGGCAGGATGCCGGAGGGTTTTGATCCGTCGCAATATGGCTTTTCGAAATGACATTTTCGTCGCGTATCTGAAGGAAGCGGTCGGAGCTGAGGCGGCTTCTGTCGTTTTGTCTGCTTTGGATGAGCCACCTTCCGTGTCGGTTCGCGTAAATCCGTTCAAGAAACGTCCTGATTTTCCCGGTGCGGGACAGCCGGTCCCGTGGAGCGGTTGTGGTTTCATGCTCGGGAGCAGGCCCGTGTTTACGCTCGACCCGTATTTCAGCGCCGGATGTTATTATGTGCAGGACTCTTCATCGATGTTCGTGGGGCATGTCCTCAGACAGGTCATCGGCGGCGGATGTCCCGGTGTGGAAGCGGCGGGCAATGCCGTGCCTGTCGGAAAGTCGAGTGCAGGCAGACCTGCAATAACGGTGCTCGATCTGTGTGCGGCCCCAGGCGGCAAGACTACCGATGCGGCAGCTTCTCTCAGGGCTGTATACGGAGACTCGTTCTTTCTTGTATCGAACGAAGTGATAAGGGCCAGGGCTTCGGTGCTTGCGACGAACGTGGCGGTCTGGGGAGATCCGAATGTGGCGGTGACATCCGCGGATCCGTCGGAATTTTCCTCATTGCCCGGGTTTTTCGATATCGTATTGGCCGATGTGCCGTGTTCAGGCGAAGGAATGTTCCGGAAGGACGCTGATGCTGCTGAGCAGTGGTCGCCTGAAAATGTAGCGCATTGTCAGGCGAGACAGAGACGGATATTGGCCGACGTGTGGCCGGCATTGGCTGAAAACGGCATTCTGATTTATTCGACGTGTACGTTCAACAGATACGAAAATGACGACAATGTAAAATGGGCGGTCGAAAATCTGGGCGCGGAGATAGTTTTCCCCGGCAATGTGCACGAATCGGTATTCAAGACGGATTGCGGCTGCAGTCTGCTGCCGGGTTTCGTGAAAGGAGAAGGCCAGTATTGTGCTGTCCTGAGAAAATCAGGAAAAGGCGGTCTGCAGGATGTGAAGCCGGACGGAATCCGGCGTCTGCCGGTGCAAGGCAATGCCCGAAGACAGGAGGTCAGGGAGCGGAAATCCCTGCCGTCTGCTGATATATGCCGGTATTTCGATATCCCGGTAAGAACGGTAGTCAAAGGGAATTTGATAAAGGCAGTGCCGGAAGCCGCGGCGGACGATGCAGAACTGTTGGAAAGAACGGTCAGGGTGATATCTTCGGGCTGTGCCGCAGGTACCCTTAAAGGCAGGGACATGGTGCCGCATGCCGACATGGCATTGAATATCAGGACAAGGAGTGATGTTTTCCCTCAGGCTGATTTGGACTTGAAGGCAGCGTTGCAGTTCCTGCGCAGGGAGTCGTTTGCATTGCCTGAGGCAGAAAAGGGCTATGTGATGGTGTCCTATGGCGGAGCTCCCTTGGGTTTTGTGAAAAATATAGGCAGCAGGTGCAACAATCTGCATCCTGCCGAGCGAAGAATAAGAATGGATATCAAGGAAGTCGACAACTTCTGAAAGTGAGTTCGATGAAATTCATTTTCGTCGATTATTGAAAAAATCATCGGAACAAAGGATTTTATTATGCAGGTAAAAAGAATCTCGTCGGTATTTGCGTTTTTCGGACTGTTCCTGTCCGCGGCGGCATTTGCTCAGACTCCGGAAGAGCTGTCGGAGTCATATTCGAAAAGATATGATCTTGTGGTGTCCAAACTCGGCTATGACGGTGTGGGTGTGGAGACCATCCTCAATCAGTGGGAGAGTGTGGATCCGACGAACGAAAAAATGCTCGTGGCCAAGTTCAACTACTATTTTACGAAGTCTCAGTCGACCTCGGTGGTGGTAAAGCCCGAGAAAAAGTATCTCGGGGCTGACCCTGTCCTGTCCCTGAAGGATTCGACCGGCCGTGACGTGTATTATTTCCAGGAGATTTTTTATGATGATTCTTTGTTTTCGAAATCCATGTCGTATCTCGACAAGGCGATTTCGGAGCGTCCGTTGAGAATCGATTTGCGTTTTACAAAGGTGGCGGCTCTGATGTCTTACGAAAAAGACAGTCCGGATATGGCCCTCTCGTATCTTTTGGGATTGGTGGACAAGGATGTGGCGGAGGATTGCAAATGGGAATACCCCGGTGCGGAATTGGGAGAAGACTTTTTCGAACAGTCCATGCAGGAGTACTGCTATGCTTTTTTCCGGACTGGAACTCCTTCAGCATACGAGGCTTTCAGGACGCTTTCGGAGAGGATGCTCCTTGTAAATCCCAGGAATCCGGTTTTTATCACCAATATCGGGACCTATGATTTTATCGTGGCCAAGGATTACAAACAGGCCTGGAAAAATTACAACAAGGCGCTGAAGATAAAGCCGGATGACTATACTGCCTTGAAGAATTGTGTCCTGCTGGCACGTCAGCAGGACAATGTCAAATTAGAGAAAAAATATCTCACACGATTTGCCGAAATAGCTCCCGAGAATGAAAAACTCGCGGCAGAGGGGCGGTTGAAATATATTTCCGGGAAAAAATGACGGAGTTTTTTCGTCTTAGCGCCTCTTCCGGCTCAACAATGGCTTCCACTGGAATCGGTTTTCCTGACCTTATATAACTGCCAGGAATTGTATATGTTGTGCCAGATGCTGTAAAAGCCTCCGGCAATGGATGTGACCGGCGTCATGAACGTATATCCCATCCAGATCGCTACGACCGTGTTTTTCTGACCGAGAGCCTGCCCTGCCGTGATGGTGGCTCCGTATCTTTTCCCTATCTTTTTTCCTGCCCAGAACTGGAGTGCGCAGCATGCAAGAGAAACTACGGCCAATCCGGCCTGGAATACGACAGGCGTGGTGCTGTGTACAATGGATCTGGTGGTCATCAGAATGGCGAGCATAAGCGATACTCCCCAGAGATAGAATGCGGCGTCCGTGAATCTCAAAAGCCATATGTGAAAATGCGGCATCAGGTACCGGACGAGAAATGCCAGCAGGCACGGGGCTATCAGCATGGGAAAGACTTTTGCTAAAATCAGGCTTGATGCAGTGACGAACGAAATGCCTTCTGCGGGATGTACGACAGGTACGACCAACGGTACGAGTACGGACACGACCATGTTGATCAGGATAGTATATGCCGTGATTCCGGATATGTCCCCTCCTAATTTCCCGGTGACTACGGCGGCTGCCGTAGCTGTCGGGCAGATAAGGCAGAGCATGGCGCCTTCAATCAGCACTTTCCAGCTGAAATCCGGCAGCAGTATCTCTATGAGAGCAAACAACATGAATCCCGCCGACTGGCACAGCAGAAGCCATGCATGCCATTTTCTCGGCCTGAGTTCTCTCGGCTCGATCCGGCAGAACGAAAGAAAAAGCATCACGAAAATCAATGCCGGCTGCAGAAAGCCGACTATGTGCTCTAATACCGGTCCGGCCACCGCCAAAGCCGGAATATTGTCATATATAATATAAAGAAGTGCTCCCGACACAATGGCAATCGGCAGCGTCCAGGCTTTTATAAAGCGGACTGCATCGCTGAAAAATCTGTGCATAATCATTCTCCCGAACGACGAAAAAATAAAATATCCATTATTCGTCGAATTCCGCGAACATCGATGTGCTGAGGTATTTTTCGGCGCGGTCGGGGAAGACTACGACGATGTTTCCCTTGTCTATGCGGTGGGCGGTCCTGGCTGCCGCAAGCATGGCGGCTCCGCTGCTCATTCCTGCGAAAATGCCTTCTTCGGCGATGATTCTGCGGGCCATGGTGATAGCCTCTTCGCTTTCGACCATTTCCTGGATGTCGATTTGCGAGGGGTCATAAATGGCGGGAACTATGGCTTCCTCCATGTTTTTCAAGCCCTGGATGTAATGCCCTTTTACAGGATGGGCGCAGACGACCTTTATATCGGGATTCATAACTTTCAGGAACTTCGACAGTCCCATTATCGTACCGGAAGTTCCGAGCGCGCAGACTAAATAGTCTATCTTGCCGCCGGTCTGCTGCCATATTTCCAAGGCGGTGGACTGATAGTGCGTAAGATAGTTGGCGGCGTTCTTGAACTGGTCCGGCATGAAATATTTCCCGGGGTTTTCCGCCACTTTTTTGCGGGCGAGTCTTATGGCTCCGTCTGTACCCTCATCGGCCGGCGTCAGAGTGACTGTCGCTCCGTATGAACGTATGATTTTCCTGCGCTCCACCGATACGGCCCGGCTCATCACGATTTCCACAGAATACCCTTTTATGATGCCGATGACCGCCAGGCCGATGCCCGTATTGCCGGAAGTAGGCTCTATGATGGTCTGCCCCGGTTTCAGCCTCCCGTCATTTTCAGCGTCTTCTATCATTTTCAGGGCTATCCTGTCCTTGATGCTGCCTGTCGGGTTGAAGCCTTCTACTTTTGCATAGATATTCACTGAGGGATTCGGATTCAGTCTGTTGATTCTGACCATCGGCGTATTGCCTATGGTCCCGAGGATATTGTTTTTGATGTCCATTGTCTGTCGTTTTATTGCAAAGTCCGCATAAGTTGCGCGTCAGCGACAAATATACTGAAATTTTCTTATTTTTGTAGGATGGTCGTTCCGACCAATGCTCTCTCATGTTGTTTATGGAATATAACAAATTTTGGAATTATGCCGCTAATATTGCCCGAAGGGTATAGAAATATACTCGAAAATGTAGAAAATACGGAAAAAGCTATCAAATATGTCAAGGACATGTTCCAGGAAACCTGTCGGCGCAGCTTGCACTGTTGAGGGTGACCGCTCCGATGGTGGTGCTGTCGGGAACTGGTATAAACGATGATCTGAACAGTGTGGAGCGGCCGGTTTCATTTCCCATAAAATCGATGGGGGAGAGACCTGCAGAAGTGGTGCATTCCTTAGCTAAATGGAAAAGGTTGAAACTCGCCCGGATGGGTGTAGGGCCTGGACGAGGCATATATACGGATATGAACGCCTTGCGGCCGGACGAGGAATTGGACAACCTGCATTCGCTGTATGTGGACCAGTGGGACTGGGAAAAGGTCATAAGAAAGGAAGACAGAAACGTCCATTTCCTGAAAGCCATGGTCAGAAGGATTTACGAGGCGATAAAGGTGACCGAGAACAAGGTATTCGTGGAGTTTCCGCAGATAGAGCCGATGCTGCCGGAGGATATTTTCTTCATACATTCCGAGGAACTGCTGCAGCTGTATCCTGACTTGACTCCGAAAGAAAGGGAAAATGAAATAGTGCGGAAACACAAGGCGGTATTTATCATAGGAATAGGTGCGGACTTGTCTGACGGGAAGCCGCATGACGGCAGAGCAGCGGACTATGACGACTGGAGCACCGTGGATTCGTATGGCTTCGAGGGGCTGAACGGGGATATACTGTTGTGGAATCCAGTGTTGCAGAGCGCTTTCGAAGTGTCCAGCATGGGTATCCGCGTGGATGAGACCGCCATGGAGAAGCAGTTAGCCGTCAGGGAGCAGGAATGGAAGAAAGACCTGTATTTCCACAGGAAACTGCTTGCCGGAGAGCTTCCGTATACCATCGGCGGCGGTATCGGCCAGTCGCGCCTGTGCATGTATCTTCTGCGCAAGGCCCATATCGGCGAAATCCAGAGCAGCATCTGGCCTGAAGACATGGTCTCTGTCTGCCGCAGGCATGGTATCGAGCTGGTATAGAATTGTCCGATAAAATCATTAACTTTGCAGGCTGTGCCGGAACGGAAATTCAAGTGAGCCGGGACGGAAATCCAGATGTTAAAATATATTGATTAATGATAACGGTAGAACAGATAAAGGAACTGAAGCAGAGGGTGGAGACATTGGACAAATGTCTCAATATCGGAGCGAAGCGCCAGGAGGTGTCGGAAAAACAGAAAAAAACATTGGAGCCCGACTTCTGGGATGATCCCAAAGCTGCTGAAAAGTATCTGAAAGAACTCTCCGGAGTGAAATCCTGGGTGACGGGATATGATGATGCGGCTTCGGCAGTGGCTGATTTGGATGTGCTCTATGAATTTGCAAAGGAAAGTGCCGACGCATCCGCGGAAGATACGGAGACAGATGAAATGAAGGAACTGTCTGCCGGATATGAAGCGGCGGAAAAGCTCGTGGAAGCGCTTGAATTGAAGAACATGCTCGGCGAGGAAGGCGACAGTCTCGGAGCCATACTTACCATAAATTCCGGTGCAGGCGGCACGGAGGCCAACGACTGGTCTTCAATGCTGATGCGCATGTATATGCGCTGGGGCGAGCGCAACGGCTATAAACTGACGGTTACCGACCTGCTCGAGGGCGAGGATGCCGGTATCAAGTCCGCTACGATACAGTTCGAGGGAGACTATGCTTTCGGTTATCTGAAAGCAGAAAGCGGTGTGCACAGGCTTGTTCGCATCTCTCCGTTCAACGCGCAGGGAAAACGTCAGACTACATTTTCCTCCGTTTTCGTATATCCTCTTGTGGACGATACCATTGAAATCGAGATAAATCCGGCTGATTTGGAATGGGACACATACCGTTCGAGCGGTGCAGGTGGCCAGAATGTGAACAAGGTGGAGACTGGAGTCCGCGTAAGACATATCCCTACCGGCATCGTGGTCGAGAATACGGAGACCCGCTCTCAGCTCGATAATCGTCAGAACGCATTGCGGATACTTAAATCCCGGCTTTATGACTTAGAACTGAAAAAGCGTCAGGAGAAACAGGCCGAGTTGGAGGGACAGAAGAAAAAGATAGAGTGGGGGTCGCAGATCCGAAGCTATGTCCTGCATCCGTACAAGATGGTGAAAGACCTCCGTACGGGATACGAGACTTCCGATACTCAGGGGGTGCTGGACGGGGATCTGAACGAGTTTATGAAAGTTTATCTTATGGGCTCCGGCTCCGGAAAAACGAAACAATAATAACAAAAATAATATGGAATTCAAGTATGCACCGATGTTTCAGCTTGGGGAAGACAAGACTGAATACTATCTTCTGACGAAAGATTACGTGTCAGTAGGCGAATTTGAAGGCAAGCCTGTTCTTAAAGTGGAGAAAGAGGGCCTTACGGCAATGGCGAATGCCGCCTTCAGGGATGTTTCGTTCATGTTGCGCCCCGCGCACAACGAACAGGTGGCGAAAATCCTTTCGGACCCTCAGGCGAGCGACAACGACAAGTACGTAGCTCTGACTTTCCTGAGAAATGCGGAGGTGGCGTGCAAGGGCAAACTTCCGTTCTGCCAGGATACCGGTACTGCCATAGTCCACGGTGAAAAAGGCCAGCAGGTGTGGACAGGGTATTGTGACGAAGAAGCACTCTCTCTCGGCGTGTACAAGACCTATACCGAGGAGAATCTGCGCTATTCGCAGAATGCGCCGCTTTCGATGTATGAAGAAGTGAATACGAAGTGCAACCTCCCGGCTCAGATTGATATCGAGGCTACGGAGGGAATGGAATACAGATTCCTGTGCGTAACCAAAGGCGGAGGCTCTGCGAACAAAACCTATCTTTACCAGGAGACAAAGGCCATCCTGAATCCACAGACGTTGGTACCTTTCCTTGTATCCAAGATGAAAACTCTCGGGACGGCGGCATGCCCTCCGTATCACATTGCGTTCGTGATAGGCGGGACATCTGCCGAAAAGAATCTGCTTACCGTGAAGTTGGCATCCACTCATTATTATGACAGCCTTCCTACCACGGGAGACGAGACAGGCAGGGCATTCAGGGATGTAGCTCTTGAGCAGGAGGTCCTGGAGGCTGCTCACAAACTCGGTCTCGGAGCTCAGTTCGGAGGAAAATACTATGCTCATGACGTACGTATCATCCGTCTTCCCCGTCATGGCGCCAGCTGTCCTGTAGGTTTGGGCGTAAGCTGCTCTGCCGACAGAAATATCAAGTGCAAGATAAACAAGGACGGCATCTGGATAGAGAAACTCGACGACAACCCGGGCCGTCTCATTCCGGAAGAACTCCGTCGGGCAGGAGAAGGGGATGCCGTGAAGATAAATCTTGATCAGCCGATGCCGGAAATCCTGAAAGAACTGCACAAATATCCTGTTTCGACCCGTCTGAGCCTGAACGGAACCATCATAGTAGCCCGCGATATTGCGCATGCCAAGATCAAGGAAAGGCTTGACAGGGGAGAGGAAGTGCCTCAATATCTGAAGGACCACCCTGTTTATTATGCCGGTCCTGCAAAGACGCCTGCAGGAATGCCTTGCGGCTCGATGGGACCTACTACGGCCGGCAGAATGGATCCGTACGTGGAACTGTTCCAGTCTCATGGAGGCAGCATGGTGATGCTTGCAAAAGGCAACAGAAGCCAGCAGGTGACGGATGCATGCAAGAAATACGGAGGTTTCTATCTCGGCTCCATTGGAGGTCCTGCGGCTATTCTTGCCCAGAACAATATCAAGTCCATAGAGTGTGTGGAGTATCCGGAGCTCGGAATGGAGGCCATATGGAAGATCCGTGTCGAGGATTTCCCTGCATTCATTCTTGTGGATGACAAGGGCAACGATTTCTTCAAGAAATTCGGACTGTAATGAAAGAATTCGATATCGAAAAAGCGATAAGCGAAGACGGAAAGTGGGAGACAGTCAGCAGCGAGTATCTGTTCAGGAGACCGTGGCTGACTGTCCGCCATGACAGTGTCAGACTGCCTGACGGACGGATAAATCCGGAGTTCTATGTCTTGGAATATCCTGACTGGATAAACGTCATCGCCATTACCGAGGACGGACGTTTTGTGATGGAGAAACAGTTCCGCTACGGACTCGGCAAGACATGTTACGAGATCCCTGCCGGCGTCATGGAAAAAGGTGAAACTCCTCTCGAGGCAGCTCAGAGGGAACTCGCCGAGGAGACCGGTTTTGGAGGAGGCGAGTGGAAAGAATGGATGGTCGTATCGGGAAACCCGAGTACGACCAATAACCTTACCCATTCTTTTCTTGCTACCGGTGTGAAAAAAATTGCCGGACAGCATTTGGACAGCACCGAGGATCTTAGCGTTTGTCTGCTTGCGGCAGATGAAGTCAGGCAATTGCTTGTCTCTGACAAAATCCGTCAGGCACTGATGGCGGCTCCGTTGTGGAAGTATTTTGCGTTAAATTCATTGTGAATACAAACAAGAGGGCGACCCAAAAGGGTAATTTCCGCGTTACGCTTGATTCGAAAATCCTCATGTACGACAGTACACTGCGGTTTTCTTATCTTCGCAAGCCTTGAAATTCCGCCTTTGGGGTCACCCTCTTTGCTATAGCTCTGTAGTGGAGACTATTTCTTGAAGTAGCGGTTGTAAAGTCCCTGGAATCCTGCGCCGTGACGGGCTTCGTCCTTGCACATTTCATGAACAGTATCATGGATGGCGTCGAGATTCTGGGCCTTAGCCAATTTTGCGATACGGAGTTTGTCTTCGCATGCGCCGGCTTCCGCTTCCATTCTCTTTTTTACATTGGTTTCCGTGTCCCATACCACCTCTCCGAGCAGCTCTGCGAATCTTGCTGCATGATCCGCTTCTTCGTATGCGTATCTCTTGAACGCTTCCGCTATTTCAGGATAGCCTTCCCTGTCGGCCTGGCGGCTCATGGCTATGTACATTCCCACCTCGGTGCACTCTCCGGCAAAATGATCCTTGAGCCCCTGGAGGATTTCTGGATCTATACCCTTTGCCACTCCGAGCTTGTGCTCGTCGGCCCAGGTCAGTTCACCTTCCTTTTCTACGACTTCTACGAATTTGTCAGCCTTTGCATGGCATATAGGGCACTCTGCAGGAGCGCTGTCACCCTCGTGGATGTAACCGCACACGAGACATCTGAATTTCTTTTTCATATCTGATCCTTTTAATTGTGTAAATAATGCATTAATTTTGAATAATTCTAAATTATTTCATGTGCAAAGGTAATACTTTTAATCGTATTTCCAAATTCATTTTGCAAAATTTCGTTATTTTTCAGAAAAGGAGGGATTCCCATGCTTGCGAAGATGGGAAAACTTCTTTTAATAGCATGATATTTTTTACCTTTGTGAACAAGATACTCTTAATATGTATAGCGGACTGAATATTAACACTGTAACTGAATAAAAACGGAATGAGTGATTTTGACAAATATATAAGACAAGGCGAACCTGAGAGCAAAGAAAAGGCTCAGGCATGGCAAACTGCAATCGGTCTGCAAGACGTCGATGGCCTTAAACCGTCGGAGTATTTGCTGCAAACAGCAGGCAGACACATCGAAGGTTATATTACCATTGGAGAGGTCAAGCGATTGATTGACATCTACTATCAGTCCAAAACACTCAGAAATGACATAGAGAATGAACGGACAGAAGAAGCTGATAAAGTCTCAACAAGGATCACTGAAATATTGTCCGAAAAATCCTTCTCGTTCACGCCGGACTATCTGATACTCATTCATAAACGACTGTTTGAAGGTTTGTTCAAACTTGCAGGAAGATTACGTGACTATGACATAACCAAGAAAGAATGGGTGCTTGATGGAGATACCGTTTTGTATTCGAACCATCAGTTAATCCGTCAAACGCTCGAATACGACTTCGGGCAAGAAAAGGAGGTTGATTATCCGTCACTTGATGCCAACCAAGCATTGAGGCATTTATGTAAGTTTGTTTCAGATATTTGGCAAATCCATCCTTTTGGAGAAGGGAATACACGTACCACAGCCGTGTTCACCATTAAATACCTGCACACCTTTGGATTCATATTCGACAACAGTGTATTCCAGGAACACTCATGGTATTTCAGGAATGCATTGGTCAGAGCCAATTACAACAATTATTCAAAGGGAATATCTGCCACAACATCATTTTTGGAACTCTTTTTCAGGAATTTGTTGTTTGGCGAAAAAAACGAGTTGCATAACCGGACAATGCATATCGCAACTATCCAAAGTGCCAATATTGACAATTCAAAGAGCCAAAATGGCACTTTGAATTGCACTTTGGATGAGATTGCCTTATTGAAATTCCTCAAAGACAATCCTAATGCCACACAAACTGAGATTGCCGTACATATTGGCAAATCTCTCCGGACCGTCAAGCGAATGACCCCTTCTTTGATAGAACGCGGCTTGCTGGAACGGGAAAACGGAAAAAGGAACGGGAAATGGGTCGTTAAAAAAGTAAATTTTTGAACGCAAAACCATACGAAACGATCATGATACCTTTTTTGAAACAGGTGGCGGCGCATTATTACCGTGCCGGAGATATTGAAGACAGGTGTTTCATATTCCCGAACAGGCGGTCGATGGCTTTTTTTCGGAAATATCTTTCGGAAACCGTTGCCGGAGCATCGGCTTCGGGACAGGAAGTCCGGCCCCTCATTGCTCCGGCATCCTGGACCATAAATGACTTTTTATCAAAACTATACGGCTGTCCCGTATCCGACAGGGTCAGCCTTCTCCTCGAATTGTACGACAGTTACAGGAAATTGAATGCCAGGGCTGAATCTCTCGATGAATTCATATACTGGGGAGATGTCCTTTTGGCTGATTTCAATGATGTGGACAAATATTTGGCAGACCCGTCGCAGCTGTACGCCAATATTGCGGACCTGAAAGAAATCCAGGATTCATATTCCTATCTGACGGACAGGCAAAGGGAGGCTGTCATGCATTTCATACGGCATTTCAGGGATGGCAGCGGAGGTCTGACCGTGAATCTCGATTCGGATTCTCCGAATGTGAAAGAACGTTTCCTGCATATCTGGAACATATTGTATCCCTTGTACACTGATTTCAGACAGAGACTTGCAGCCCAAGGGAAGGCTTATGAGGGAATGGTGTACAGAAGTGTTGCCGAAAAGTTCCGGAACGGAGAGGCGGAGTCGCTTCTGCATACGGAATTCCCGCATGCGGAAGGTTTCGTTTTCGTGGGGCTGAATGCCTTGAATGAATGCGAAAAGACAGTCCTGAAAAAAATGCGCGATGCAGGGATTGCGGAATTTGTCTGGGATTATTCAGGGAAACTGATCCGTGACAGCCACAATCGCTCGTCTTTTTTCATGGAAGAAAATGTCCGGGAATTTCCGCAGGCTTTCGAGCCCGATCCGGAAGGGGTGAAAATACCGGAAATATCCGTAGTCAGCGTGCCCTCTGCAGTGGGGCAGGTAAAGCAGCTGCCATGGATTCTGCAGAATATCGCACGGGAAAGCAGCGGGGGAGACCTTTCCAAAATAGGAAGCCTCACGCCGGGCGTCTGCGAGGCCGGGGGCGACTGTGCCATCGTTCTTCCTGACGAAAGTCTGCTGATGCCCGTACTGAATACCATACCTCCGGAAATAAACGATATCAATGTCACGATGGGCTACCCCATGTCCGGCAGCGATTTTCATGTATTCATGTCTTTAATCTGCGCCATGCAGCTCAATATGAGGAAAAAAGGCGGCAAGTATTATTTCTGGTACAGGCATGTCTGGTCGCTGTTTTCGAATCCGGTGTTCATGCAGGCTGCAGGTGAGACCGGTATTGCCGCGGCATCGAAAATAAAAGCCTCCGCGGAACTATACATTTCGCAGGAAACTCTGTCGGTTTCGGAATATTTCTCTACTGTATTCAGACCTGTCATCCCCGACAGGAATACGGCAGACCGCAGGATCATTGAAGAATTTTCGTCGTACCTCATGGAGGTGATCGACCGTACTGCGATGTCCTTGAAAGGACTGGAAACGGAATTCGCGAAAGGGTATCATGATTGCATCGCATCCCTCGGGAGAGTCGGACTCGATATTCTTCCTCAGACTTATATCCATCTGCTGCAGCAGCTTCTTTCTTCAGTCTCGGTGCCTTTCAGAGGAGAGCCACTGAAAGGGCTGCAGATCATGGGGCCGTTGGAAACCAGGGCTTTGGACTTTACAAATATCGTGGTCCTGTCCGTAAATGAAGGCGTTTTTCCGAGACGAAACGTAAGCTCTTCTTTTATCCCTCCCGAACTGCGCAAGGGATTCGGGCTGCCTGCCTACGAGTATCAGGACGCTGTGTGGGCATATTACTTTTACAGGATGATCACACGGGCTTCGCGCGTATGGCTGCTCTGTGATTCACGCACCGAAGGAATTAAATCCGGCGAAGAGAGCCGCTATATCAAGCAGTTGAGGTACCATTTCAATCTGCCGTTGAAGGTATATTCCACGGGTGCCGCACTGTCCGGCTCCGTGCAGGATGTCGAGATACCCCGGACGGAGGAAGATGTGCAGTCTGTCCGGAACATGAGATTCTCGGCGACTTCCCTCCAGGCATACCTTTCATGTCCGGTCAAGTTTTACTACAGGTATGTCAGAAAGCTGAAAGCGGATGACGATATTTCGGAAAATATCGACAGCGGGATTTTCGGCCGGGTCTATCATGCCGTGATGCAGGCTGTTTATATGGGAGATGCGGCGATGTCCCGGGACATCGATTTCAACGACAGGAAACAGGTGGAACAGCTCGGACGCGGCCAGGAAACCGTCACACGCGACTATATCCGCAAATGGCTGAAAAACCGGAAAGGCATCAGAGACAAGGTTTTCGCCCAGATGATGAAAGAGATTCACACCTTGGAAATTCTCGGCAGGAATATCGTCGCGGGCGATGTCATGGCGCGTTATGTCATAAAGACATTGGAGCGGGACCTCGGTCTGATGGACCGGTACGGGACCGACAGTTTCAGGATATTGGGACTGGAAAAGTATTACAGAATGGATTTCAACGGCTTTACGCTCGACGGATATATCGACAGGTTGGACAGTTTCGTCCATGACGAGATCAGGGTCGTGGACTACAAGACCGGAAAGGTAGAAGACAACGATGAAAAAATCAACGATGAAAATGCAGAGAAAGTTGCTGACGCAATATTTGCCGATGACAACTCGAAACGGCCTAAAATTGCCTTGCAACTGTATTTGTACGATAAATTTTTACGTCAGGACAATGTTGCCGCCGGACGGCGCAATGTGGTCAACTGCATTTATTCCGTATCCCGACTTTTCAAGGAGGAGCCGAGAAATTTTGCGGTAAGCGAACGCTTTCACAGTCTGGTGGACGAAAGGCTTTCACGCTTGTTCGAACAGATGACTGACGTATCGGTGCCTTTCCGGATGGCTTCCGACAGGACTGCATGCACTTATTGCGACTTTAAAATAATTTGCGGGAGATGATACAGATAATGAGGGCCTCCGCAGGGTCTGGAAAGACATTCAACCTTGCGAGAAAATACATAACGCTGCTGCTCGGAAAGGGGGACAGGTTTGCTTACAGGCATATATTGGCAGTGACTTTTACGAACAAGGCTACCGACGAGATGAAAAGCCGGATTCTGAAAGAGCTTCATATACTTTCGACGGCGCCGGAAAAGTCCGGCTATCTGAAATGGTTCATCCCCGGGATGTTTTCCGAAACGGAAATGGAGGGGGTAGAGGAGAAGGACATTGTCAGGGAGTTGCCAGGCATGAAAGGCAAAAAGATAACTTTGGAGCTGCTGCAGGAGGCTGCAGGCGCCATGCTGAGCAATATGCTTCATGATTACGGGGCATTTTCCGTCAGCACCATAGACAGATTCTTCCAACAGACCCTGAAGGCTTTTTCTCGCGAGATAGGACAGTTCATTTCGTACAAGGTGGAACTCGACAGGAAGGCTCTGATAGACGAAAGTGTGGACAGGATTCTGGACTCGTTGGGCCCTGACAGACCGGATTTGCTCCGCTGGCTGACCGAATGTGCCATGGAGCAGGTCGAAAAGGGCGAAAAATATAGTCTCGATTCCGAATTGAAAGAGATGGCAAGGAGACTCATGTCGGATGAACACAGGATAATGGTGCATGAAAGCGGGATAGACGAAGCTGTCCTTTATTCGCATGACAATCTGCAGAATATCAGAAAAACATGCTTGAAGGTGATGTCCGGATTCCGCAGGCAGGTGAGTGAGGCAGCAAAGGCCGTGCTGGCCGTGCTCGATACTGCCGGAGTCCCTCCCGAAAAGTTCAGTTACAAGTTTTTGTCGAAAATTCGCGACTATGCGGATTTGGACAGGAATGCCGTGGTGAAAGCTCCTACGCCTGCCTTCATGGAAAAGGCTTCCGATCCGGAAAAATGGTTCGCCAAGGCGGCTGCCAAAACATTGCTGCCTTTGGTATATCCTGCCCTTGAAGAGTCTTTGAATACGTTCTGCCGCTGTTTCGGAGATGATTTCAGGCTGTTCAACACTGCCGGCATACTGCTCGGACAGCTGTATGAACTCGGGGTGGCAGCCGATCTGTACAGAGAATTCGAGGCTGTCCTGAAAGAGAAGAACGTCCTCGCGCTGGATGATTCCAACGCCATACTGAAAAATATCATAGACGGGTCGGACGCCCCGTTCATATATGAAAAGACCGGGGTCAGATACGAGAATTTCCTGCTCGACGAGTTCCAGGACACGTCCGCGATACAGTGGGAGAATTTCAAGCCGCTGATTCAGAACAGCATTGCCTGCGGACAGGAAAACCTGATAGTAGGAGATGTCAAACAGAGCATATACCGGTGGAGGGGCTCAGACTGGAGCCTTTTGGACAGCGGCATCCGCGAGGACCTGCAGGAGGTGGAAGATACCGTTTTGGACAGGAATTTCAGGAGCTGTCGCAATATCGTCGAATTCAACAACGGCTTTTTTTCATTTGCCGCCGCGGCTCTCGATTCATTTTACGGCAGGGAGAACGGCAAGCCGATAGCCGGGATTTATTCTGATGTGGTCCAAAGTACGGCCTCGCGAAACGATGAGCCGGGACATGTCCGCATAACTTTCTGCGACAAAAACGAAGAAACACGGCAGGTGCTCGATACGATATCGCAGCTCAGGAGTGCAGGTGCTTCATTCGGTGACATTACGGTTCTCGTCAGAAGCAATAAAATCGGAATGGACATGGCGACGGCTTTTATAGAAAACTCCGTTCCCGTGATTACGGACGACTCCCTGAAAGTGAAATCATCCGTCATGGTCAGGCGTCTTGCTTCGCTGCTTTCGTATGCGGACAATCCTGACGATACGGTGAACGGTTTTTTAGCCGGAAGTTTGGACGTGGAAATACCGGAGGACAGCCATTCCTTGGTGGACCTGTGCGAATTTTTCTGCCGGGCATTGAGAGAAAAGGATCCTGCAGCTTTCGATGCGGAAATCTCGTACATACAGTCTTTCGTAGACAGCGTTCTCGATTTTGCCGCGGCAAGCGGCAACAATCTTCATGATTTTCTCCGCTATTGGTCGGACTCTGCAGTAGACCCGAGCATCTGTTCTCCGGCGCATGCCGATGCCGTGCGTGTCATGACCATTCACAAGGCCAAAGGCCTCGATGCTGGCTATGTGATTTTTCCTCAGGCTGATAAAGTGGAGATTTTCAGAAGCGGGAATTGCTGGTGCCGTCCGGAACTGAAAGATACGGAGATGGAATCCGCTGACGGAGTGTATGACGTGAATCTGTCCGCATCTTCGGAGGATACGCTTTTCCGAAAGGATTACATGGATGAAAAGAAGAAACAGTATATCGACAATATCAATATCTTCTACGTGGCCCTGACCCGTGCTGTCAAAGGAATGCATGTCATTGCGGCACGCCCGTCCGACAATTTTCTGGATTACAAGGACAGGGAGGTGCCTCCGTACGGGAATTTCAGCAGCATCCTCTATGTTTACATGGACAGATACGGCGTGAAATCCGGCTTTACTGCCCGCAGGGATGAGGAAACCGGGGCCTTGAGCTATGAAAAGGGCGAAATGCCGGTCTTCAAGGCATCCGAAGACAAAAATATTGCCGGCATGGTCCTGCCGGCATCGTATCGTTCATGGCCGTTGAATCCTCCGTCTCAGGATGGCTCTACGGTGCATGCCCGATTGTCATTCAGCGGAGATGCTGCTGATTTCTTCCATGGCGGAACAGGAAGCCCTGCCAGGATAAAGGGTATCGTCCTGCATCAGATCCTGTCCGGAATAAATACGGCTGCGGATATTTCAAAGGCTGTTTCTGATGCCGTGGCGGCGGGGTTGATAGGCGGTGATGACGCCGTGCAGACCGAAGACTTCTTCCGTGCCAAAATAGCTTCGGTATCGGGAAGAGGATGGTTTGCTGCGGATGTGCGGCGGATATACAACGAGGCTTCCATCATAGACACCGACGGTGAAATCTACCGCCCGGACAGGGTCGAACTCCATCCCGACGGAAAGGTGCTCATCATAGACTACAAGTTCGGCTCTCCGGAGAAGTCGTACCTTCGCCAGATTTCAAATTACGCTTCCCTGTGGCGTCGCAAAGGCTGTACCGACGTTTCCGCCTGCCTGTGGTACGTTCTCTCCGACGAAATTGTCGAAGCCTGAACGCAGGTTATATGCTGAAATTATGATAATGCGGACCGAACCGTTCGAATGCGGCGCGGTCGAGGGCTTCCCTGTCGTCCGGATGCGCTATGCCTATGAGCATTTTGGCGCGTTCCTGCATGGACCGGCCATAGAGGTCGACTGCACCGTATTCGGTTACTACCCAGTGCATGTGGGCGCGGGAAGTCACTACGCCGGCACCTTCGGCTACGACCGGTGCTATCTTGCTGACGCCCTTTTTCGTACGGGACGGCATGGCGATGATGGCCTTGCCGCCGCGCGACAGTGAAGCCCCGTACACGAAATCTATCTGACCGCCTACCCCGGAGTAGAATTTCGTCCCGATGGAATCGGCGCATACCTGTCCCGTGAGGTCTATCTGAACGGCGGAGTTGATGGCTACCATGTCCGGATTCTGCGAGATGATGTGCGGATCGTTGGTGTAGCCGACATCCATCATGGATACCATAGGGTTGTCATCGATGAAGTTATAGCAGTCTTGAGAGCCGAGCAGGAACGTGGCGACGATTTTGCCTTTGTCGGTCACCTTCCGTGTCCCGTCTATCACTCCCTTGTCTACAAGATCGAGCACGCCGTCGGCAAACATTTCCGTGTGTATGCCGAGATGCTTGTGCCCTCCGAGCTGGGCTAAGACTGCATTAGGGATGGCTCCGATTCCCATCTGCAGACATGAACCGTCTTCGATGAGTTCCGCGCAGTTTTTTCCTATGGCTGTTTCTATTTCGTCAGGCTGAGTGAAATGACCTGGAACGAGAGGCGTATCATCCTCCACGAACATGTCTATCATGTCCATCGGAATCATGGCCTGTCCCCAGGCTCTCGGCACGTTTTTGTTGACTACGGCGATGACTGTTTTCGCACATTCGATGGCTGCCAGAGTGGCATCCACGGAGGTCCCCAATGATACGTATCCGTGTTTGTCCGGAGGGCAGACCTGAATCATGGCCACATCGCAAGGCAGGGCGCCGCACCTGTACAGTTTCTGAGTCTCGCCGAGAAATACCGGAATATAGTCCGAATAGCCTTCCTGCACGCTCTTGCGTACATTAGCTCCTATGAAAAAACCCTGGTGGAAAAAAATCCCTTCGAATTTCGGGTCGGAATAGGGGGCCGGCCCCTCCGTATGGAGATGATGGATTTTCACATTTCTGAGTTCGCCCGCTTCTCCTCTGCGGCACATCGCCTCGATAAGCAGTCTCGGAGCGCTTGCAACGCTGCTCAAATGCACATGGTCTCCTGATTTGATCACTTTTACCGCTTCGTCGGCACTGACATAATGAATTTCCTTTTTCATAAACATATCTGGGGATTACAGTTCGTTGCGGGCGGCCCGGAAAGGCGCTTTACTTGAAATTCCGCCTTTGTGTCACCCTTATATTTGTCACAAAACCTACAAATGTAATATTTTTGACATTTTATTCCTATTTTTGCGCGGAAAATCAGCTGTGGTTATAAAACGGATTCTATAAATTTTGCGGATATGAAAACACGACAGGAAAAATTGGAAGCATTCGGACGGATTCTCGACATTTTGGATGAACTGAGGGTGAAATGCCCGTGGGACAGGGCCCAGACTACGGAATCCCTGAGACCTCAGACCATAGAGGAGACGTACGAACTCAGCGATGCCATCCTGAAAAAAGACGATGCCAATATCTCCAAGGAACTCGGAGACGTCCTCCTGCACGTCCTCTTCTATGCCAAGATAGGGGAAGAGAACGGTACATACGATATCGTGGACGTCATCAACCATTTGTGCGACAAGCTGATATATCGTCATCCGCATGTATTCTCCTCTGTGCAGGTCGCTGATGCCGCAGAGGTCGTAAAGAATTGGGAACAGCTGAAAATCAAGGAAAAGGACGGAAATAAAAGAGTGCTTTCCGGAGTTCCGGAAACGCTGCCTCCGTTGTTGAAGGCATACAGGATGCAGGACAAGGCGCGCGGCGTGGGCTTCGACTGGGAAGAGAAATCCGATGTATGGGACAAGGTAGGAGAAGAGCTCGGCGAGTTCAGGACGGAGCTGCAGGAAATGGAATCGGCGGATTCCGAGCAGGACAGGAAAGCGGCATACGACAGGGCTGAAGGCGAACTCGGTGATTATCTTTTCGCTGTCGTGAATGCGGCCCGGCTCTACGGGCTGAATCCCGACACAGCCTTGGAGCGTACCTGCCATAAATTCCGTCAGAGGTTTACATATCTCGAGGAGCATACCATCAGGCAGGGTCGCAATCTGAAAGACATGTCGCTCGCCGAAATGGATGCGATATGGGATGAAGCCAAGTCAAAAGGCCTGTAAGGTTGACCATGGAAATTCAGGAATGGCAGGAAAGGACCGGGCTGCTGCTCGGCGCCGGCGGGCTTGAAAAACTCGCGGCTTCGTGCGTGGCGGTAGTCGGTGCCGGAGGTGTGGGCGGCTATGCGGCTGAAATGCTCGTCAGGGCCGGCATAGGCAGAATGATAGTGATAGACAGCGATGTCGTATCGGTCACGAACAAGAACCGGCAGCTGCTTGCTCTCGATTCGACTGTCGGAAAACCGAAATGCGAAGTATTGGAAGCCCGGCTGAAAGACATCAATCCGGCTCTTGAAATAGACGTCATGCCGCTTTATCTTGAAGCGGACAAGGTAGAGGAAGTGCTCGGAGGATATGCTCCAGACTATGTCGTGGACGCCATAGACACTCTTGCGCCGAAACTTTCCCTGATAAAATATTGCCTCGACAGAGGCATCCCTCTCGTTTCTTCCATGGGTGCCGGGGCAAAAACGGATTTGACGAAAATCAGGATAGCCGATATTTCCAAGACTTTCAACTGTCCTCTGGCATTCATAGTCAGAAAAAGGCTCCGGAAGATGGGAATCAGGAAAGGGGTGATGACGGTGTTTTCGGAAGAATTGCCCGACAGGGCGGCAATAGTGGACTGCGACGAAAAAAACAAGAAATCCAATGCCGGGACCATTTCATATATTCCGGCGGTTTTCGGCTGCGCCTGCGCCCAGGCAGTGATAGCAGGACTGCTGAATGCGTAATGAGCATCGGATGTTTCCCGTTTTTGCAGAAGGCCGGCATTCTGACGATATGTGTTCGATATATGTGGATTACTTGCGGATTTTGATTAAATTTGCAGGATATTTTGTCATTATAACGTTGCTATGGCTGATTATAAGGTAGTCGAAGTCGTATCCAAAAGGGATTTGAAAAGATTTATCAGGTTTCCGAACGATCTGTATCGGGACTGTCCTCAGTATGTACCGGCATTGGTCGCAGACCAGATAAAGTCTCTGACGTCGGTGTCATCGGCAAAGTACTGTCCTCACAAGATGTGGATGATATGCGACGGCGGGAAGACAGTCGGACGTATCTGCGGAATGATAAATCCGAGATACAACGAAAGATACGGCAAGAAAAGGGCCCGTTTCGGGTGGTTCGACACCATAGACGATATCGAAGTGGCGAAGCTGCTTGTAGGAACGGCCGAGAAATGGGCTAAGGAAAACGGCATGACGGAGATTCACGGTCCTCTGTATTACAATACGCTTGGAAAGCAGGGCATGTTGGTGGAAGGATATGAAAATGTCCCGCCGTTCAACTGCCTTTACAACTATCCGTATTACAACGACCTGCTCGTGTCTCTCGGCTTCGAAAAGGAGTGCGACTGGGTGCAGTACAAACTGAGGGCAGACCAGCCCGTGCCTGAAAAAATGGTGGCGATAGCAGACCGTCTGATGGAGCGCTACAAACTTGTGGAGGGGGATGTGGACACGCTGAAGCGTGACAAGGCGCTGGTCCGGGAGTTTTTCAGGATATACAATGAAAGTTTTGCCGAAAGCGTCTACAATTTCATACCTTTCACCGATGAAGAGATAGAGGAGGAGGCTAACCAGACCATAGGACTTTTAGACGGGCGGCTCTGCTGTTTCCTGTTGGATGAAAACAGGGAAATAGCTGCGTTCGGGGTTTCTTTTCCTTCTATTTCCAAGGCGTTGCAGAAAGCGAAAGGCTCGATGTTTCCTTTCGGATGGATTCATTTCCTGAAAGCGCTGAAGAAATTCGATACCATAGACCTGATGATAAACGGGGCGGCACCCAAGTGGCAGAATACCGGGGTTTCTTCCGTGTACCATAATATTATGGCGCGGAAATACCGTGAGTCCGGGGTAAAATGGGCCATTACGAATCCTCAGATAGATACCAATTCGGCGTCTTTCGTATGGGGAAAATACGAGCATGAACTGTTCATGCGTCGCAGATGTTATGTAAAAACAATAGAGTAAACATATATGGCGGAAAATTCATTGATAGAGAAAATTTCTGGCCTGCAGGAGAAATACGACGGCCTGCAGAAACAGCTTTCCGATCCTGAGGTGATTTCGGACATGAAGAAATACGTGCAGCTGAACAAGGAGTACAAGGAGCTTGCTCCTATTATCGAGGCGGGAAAGGTATACAAGAAAATGATGGACGATTATGATTCCGCCAAAGATATTCTCGCGAATGAAAAGGACGAGGAGCTGAGGGAGATGGCGAAAGAGGAGATTGCCGGAATCGAGGAGAAGATTCCGGCAATGGAAGAGAATATCAAGCTGCTTCTTATCCCTGCCGATCCGCAGGACGGCAAAAATGCCATCCTTGAAATCAGGGGCGGCACCGGCGGTGACGAAGCCGCCATATTTGCCGGAGATCTGTTCAGGATGTATTCAAAATATGCGGAAAAGAAAGGCTGGAAGATAGAAGTGACCAACCAGTCGGAGGGTGCTGCCGGCGGTTTCAAGGAAATAGTATGCAAGATTTCCGGAGACCATGTCTACGGTACCATGAAATACGAGTCCGGAGTGCATCGCGTCCAGCGGGTCCCGCAGACCGAGACTCAGGGCCGCGTTCATACGTCTGCAGCATCGGTAGCGGTTTTGCCGGAGGCGGACGAATTCGATATCGAGTTGAATATGAATGATATCCGGAAAGATACTTTCTGTTCTTCAGGGCCTGGCGGACAGTCCGTGAATACCACGTATTCCGCTATCAGGCTTACGCATATCCCGTCCGGAATAGTAGTTCAGTGCCAGGATGAAAAATCCCAGCTCAAAAACTTCGACAAGGCTCTTGCGGAGCTCCGTACGAGGCTTTACAATATGGAGTACGAGAAATACCTGAACGAGATTTCGGCCAAGCGCAAGACGATGGTTTCTACCGGTGACCGTTCTGCCAAAATCAGGACTTACAATTATCCGCAGTCCCGGGTGACCGACCACAGGATAAACTATACGATGTACAATCTGCCGGTATTCATGGACGGGGAGATTCAGGAAGTCATAGACCAGCTCCAGATAGCCGAAAATGCCGAAAGACTGAAAGCGGCTGCAGAATAATGTGAGGCCCTCATTACGGATGTTCCATTGGAGCCGTCAGTTTTAATTCTGCGTGTGACCGAACATAAAACCTACGTACAGCCTCGGTCCGGTGACGAAGTCGTTTTCAGGGTTGCTGACATTCAGCAGATAATCGATTTTCACTACGATATTCGCTTTCGGCGAGACTGCGTATTCGGCTCCGAAAAACGGGGCAATGGCTGCAAATCCGTATTTTCTGTATGAAATACAGTCTTCCGCGATATAGTCGTTCTCTATTTGGGACAGGATGGTGATATTGGTCTGGCTTCCGCCTCCGACGGTGCCTCCCATGAAAATATCCCATTTCCCTATGGCCCATACGCAGTCGGCCAGTATCCCGCCCCAGCCTGTTTCTGCGCGGCTGTCGTTTTTTCCATAACCGAGCGTGGATACGTAGCCCTCGGTCCCTATCCTGAGATGTTTTCCGAAAAGAAATTTGATCGCGCCTCCTATTCCGAAAGGTGCTCCGTCCGGCCGTATTCCATGGCTTGCTCCATGAGATATGATGGCGGTCGCGGCCCTGCTTTGCACATATCCGG
>CALUSD010000018.1 GCA_944323295.1 uncultured Bacteroidales bacterium
AGGCTGCAAGAATCATCAGGCAGATAGATGCGAACATGAATGACGAGTCGGACTGGAAAGTTTCCGAAGACTATTTCAACATCATTTATGACGGTCTTTTGGACAGGCTGAAAGAAAAATATCCCGCCCTGTCGAAAACCGACATGAAAATCTGCGTCTATATCAAGCTGAATCTGTCCACCAAGGAGATAGCCGACCTTATGAACATATCTCCGAGAAGCGTGGAAATGGCGCGTTACCGCCTCAGGAAAAAGCTCGGGCTCGGTCCGAACGGGGATATCGCCTCCGTCCTGCGATGATGCCGCGGATATTTCGCGGGTGGATGCAATAAAAATGTCCGTATTGTCATAAAATTCTGAAAAATGTGCAACATTTGACAGCGCCTCTGCATCTATGTGTCAGGTTTAGGTTTTAGTACACGTTTAGACGCCGGTTTCCGCAGCAGGGGCCGGTGTCTTTATTTAATGTGATGAGGGAATTTAAGGCATCAACGGAAAATCCATGTTGATTTTTATCGGCTCTGACGCACCGCGACCCGTGCACGACAGCAGGTCGCGGAGCTGTCTTCGAAACCGCTTTGCTGTCATGTCGAGCGCAGTCGAGACATCTGCTTGATGAAGTCGGACACTGGCGCACCGCGGGCCTGAATGCCTAATCGTTATCAGGGTCGTCGTCCGGATTTGGAAGCGGGTGATTGTGATATGTTGGATGTGGGCGTATCTTGTTGCTTTGCAATATATTGCTTTAGGACTTAACGTATTTTTTACACTTTGTTTGTCTTATAGTTCGATTCATCCTAATTTTGTAAAACCGCATGGGAGACCGTCCGATTCGGACCGGATGTTTCTGCGGCGAATGACCACATAAAGATGATGATCGAAACCAATACAGCCATTTCCGTAGACTGCGCGGTTTTCGGGTTTGACGGGAAAAGCCTGAAAGTCCTCCTGATAAAGCGCAGATATTCATTCGACGATCTGTCTTCGGAAGATTTGAAACTGCCGGGGGCAATGATTCTCGAAAACGAGACTTTGCCCGAGGCGGCGAGCCGCGTTCTTGAAGAATTTACGGGGCTCAAGGATATCTATCTTAAGCAGACCAGTATTTTTTCCGCTCCGGACAGGGTGAGCGAAAAGGAAATGGAATGGATATGCAAGTTTCACGGTATCAATACGGAAAGGGTCGTCACCGTGGGGTATTACGCATTGGTGAAACTGAATCGCGGCATCATCGACTATACTTCGCGCAAGGGTGCGCGGTGGGTGGAAGTGGATTCCATTCGCAGTCTGATAATGGACCATCTCGAAATCTTGGCGGATGCCCTGTCCGCCCTCCAGAAAGAAATCGTACAGACTCCTGTCGCTTTCGAACTTCTGCCTAAAAAATTCACGATAACACAGCTTCAGAGCCTGTTCGAAGCCGTCCTCGGTGTCGATATAGACAACAGGAATTTCAGAAAAAAAATACTCTTTTCAGGGATTATCACTCCTACCGGAGAATATGAAAGGAATGTGGCGCACAAGCCTGCGCAATATTATGTTTTCAACAAGACCGTCTTCCGCAAGGCGATGAAAGACAGATTCAGGCTGAACTTCATAAACAATTGGACATATTGACAGTAATGAAAAGTTTGGGAATAGACGTAGGATCTTCATCCGTAAAAGTATCGCTGCTCGACATCGAAAGCGGCAAGTGCGTGGCCTCCTCGACGAATCCTTCTTCGGAAATGCCGATAAAGGCGCTGAAGTCCGGATGGGCCGAGCAGTCTCCGCAAATGTGGTGGCAGTATGTGTGCGAAGGTATCCGTAAAATCGGTGCGGAGCATGAGCTTTCAGATGTAAGGAGTATCGGCATCACATACCAGATGCACGGTCTCGTATGTCTCGACAAGGACGGCGAACCTGTCCGGGACGCCATCATCTGGTGCGATTCCCGCGCCGTTGATATTGGCCGGAAGGCCATGGAAGCTGTCGGAAAGGAAAAATGTTTGGAGCATCTGCTCAACTCTCCCGGAAATTTCACTGCATCGAAGTTGGCCTGGGTGAAAGACCATGAGGTCGGGAATTTTGCCGCGACATGCAGATTCATGCTTCCAGGAGACTATATCGCATATCGGCTTTCAGGGGATATCCATACCACGGAGACGGGGCTGTCGGAGCAGATTCTGTGGGATTTCCGGCAGGAACGTCGTGCGGATTTCGTAGCCGGATATTATGGTATTCCTCTCGAAATGATTCCGGATACCGTACCTGCGATAGGTGTGCAGGCATATACGGATGCCGGGACGGAGCGCCTTTTGGGAATTCCTGAAGGCACCCCGATTTCATACAGGGCAGGCGACCAGCCGAACAATGCCTTTTCCCTGAACGTCCTCGATCCGGGAGAGATAGCGGCTACTGGCGGTACGAGCGGTGTGGTTTACGGCGTGACCGATGTTCCGAAGGCAGACAGTCTGTCGAGGGTCAATACTTTCGTGCATGTGACTCATGACAAGAATGCTCCGAGATACGGTATCCTGCTGTGCATCAACGGTACCGGTATCATGAACGCCTGGGTCAGGAGGAATTTCGCTCCATCGATGGACTACAGCCGTCTCAACGAAATGGCTGCTGCGGCGCCTGCCGGCTCGGACGGCGTATGCGTGCTGCCTTTCGGCAACGGAGCTGAGCGCGTACTCGAAAACAGGTCTACGGGGGCGGCTGTATCGGGGCTCGATTTGAACCGTCACGGTCTCTCCCACGTCCTCAGGGCGACCCAGGAGGGAATAGCGCATTCTTTCCGTTATGGAATAGATATCATGAAAGGAATGGGGCTGAAACCGGATGTGATCAGGGCCGGCAATGCCAATCTGTTTCTTTCTCCTCTTTTCCGACAGACGCTTGCGACACTGACCGGTGCCAGGATTGAACTTTACGATACTGACGGAGCTCTCGGAGCGGCACGTGGAGCGGCGCTCGGAGCCGGTTTCTACAAATCTCGGGAGGAGACTTTCGCTTCGCTCGAAAAGATGGGGACTGTGGAGCCGTGCGAGGCCGATCGCGCCGTCATGGAAGAAAGCTACGGCAGATGGAAAGAGGAACTGGAACGGAGACTTGACACCCGGAGATAGTCCGCAGGCTGTCATCCCGGGTGAAGTCGAGGTATCCTCCTGACGGATATAAGCAGGAAACATAAATACAAACATATCAAAATCAAATAATTATGGCAACAAAAGAATTTTTTCCGAACATCGGTAAAATCCCGTTCGAGGGACCGGAATCAAAGAATCCCATGGCATTCCACTATTATGACCCCGAGAGAATGGTCCACGGCAAGAAAATGAAAGACTGGCTCAGATTCTCCATGGCCTGGTGGCACACTCTCTGCGCAGAGGGCTCTGACCAGTTCGGCGGAGGTACGAAGAAATTTCCGTGGAACGAAGGCGCCACCCCTCTCGAAAGGGCCAAGGCCAAGATGGATGCCGGCTTCGAAATCATGCAGAAAATCGGCTTCGAGTACTACTGCTTCCATGACGTGGATTTGATCGAAGAGGGAGCCACGCCTGCCGAATACGAGCAGAACATGAAAGACATAGTGGCTTACGCCAAACAGAAACAGGCCGAGACCGGTATAAAACTTTTGTGGGGCACGGCCAATGTTTTCGGTCATGCACGCTACATGAACGGAGCTTCTACAAACCCTGATTTCCCGGCGGCAGCCCGTGCAATGCTACAGATAAAGAACGCTATCGATGCCACTATCGAACTCGGAGGCGAAAACTATGTGTTCTGGGGAGGCCGGGAAGGCTACATGTCCCTGCTGAACACCGATATGAAACGTGAAAAGGCTCATTTGGCCACCATGCTCAGAATGGCGCGCGACTATGCCAGGGCCAAAGGATTCAAAGGAAATTTCCTCATCGAACCGAAGCCGATGGAGCCTATGAAACACCAGTACGACGCCGACACGGAGACTGTCATCGGTTTCCTCCGCGCCAACGGTTTGGACAAGGACTTCAAGGTCAACATCGAGGTCAATCACGCCATTCTTGCCGGACATACGTTCGAGCATGAACTTCAGTGCGCAGTGGATGCCGGCATGCTCGGCTCTATCGACGCCAACAGGGGCGACTATCAAAACGGCTGGGATACGGACCAGTTCCCGACCGACATATACGAACTCGTCCAGGCCATGCTGGTAATCATACGCGGGGGCGGATACATGGGCGGCGGTACGAACTTCGATGCCAAGACCCGCAGGAACTCGACTGATCTCGACGACATTTTCATAGCCCATATTTCAGGAATGGACGTTATGGCCCGCGCACTGCTTATCGCAGCCGACATACTCGAAAATTCCGACTATGAAAAGATGGTTGCCGACAGGTATGCTACATACGACTCTGGCGAAGGCAAACGTTTCGAAGACGGGAAGATGACCCTCGAGGAAGTGGCTGATTTCGCCCGCAAACACGGCGAGCCTGCAATGATAAGCGGCAAGCAGGAACTTTACGAGACATTGATCAATCTCTACATCAAATAGCCATGGGAAAAGACGGTCAAAGCAGGGCCTATCTCTTTTCGATAGTGCTCATAGCCGTGATCGGAGGTCTGCTCTTCGGATATGATACTGCAGTCATATCCGGAGCAGAGCAGGCCTTGGATACGTTTTTCAGAGGTGCGGAAGATTTTACCTATACCAAACTTCTGCATGGCTTCACCGCTTCGAGCGCCCTCATAGGATGTATCATCGGCGGTGCGATTTCCGGTCTCTTGGCTTCGTCAGTGGGAAGAAAGAAATCCCTGCTGATAGCCGGAGTGCTGTTTTTCGTCTCTGCCATCGGGTCAGGACATCCCGAGTCGGCAATACTTCCGTACGGCGAGCCGTCTCTCGCTCTGCTCGTGTCGTTCAACATCTACAGAATCATAGGCGGCATCGGCGTAGGTCTGGCTTCTGCCATCTGTCCGATGTACATAGCGGAGATTTCTCCGGCGAACATCAGGGGAACTCTCGTGTCGTGCAACCAGTTCGCCATCATCTTCGGAATGCTGGTAGTGTACTTTGTAAACTATCTGATTCGGAACAATCTGGCAGACACGCAGGAAGGAATCGCCGCGGCCATGGTGGAAATAGGCTGGCGCAGAATGTTCATAAGCGAAGCCTTTCCTGCAGGCGCGTTTTTCCTTTTGGTCTTCCTTGTGCCCGAAACTCCGCGTTATTTGGTTATGAAAGGCCGTTCCGATGCTGCTCTGAAAATATTGACGAGAATAAACGGCTCTGCTGAAGGCTCGCGTGTCCTTGCCGAGATCAAGGACAATATCGTCGAAAAGAAGGAAAAACTTCTCTCCTACGGTATCGCAGTCATAATAACCGGCGTGCTCCTGTCGTTTTTCCAGCAGGCCATAGGCATAAACGTGGTGCTTTACTATGCTCCGCGCATATTCGAGGATCTCGGGGCAAGCGGGGACGCATCCATGATGCAGACCGTCGTGATGGGCATCGTGAACATCATTTTCACACTTGTAGCCATATTTACCGTCGACAAGTTCGGCAGAAAGCCGCTGCTTATCATCGGCTCTACAGGAATGATGATAGGCATGCTTGCTCTCGCAATATTCTCGTTCTGCAACCTCATAGGAGTAGGCGCATTGATTTTCATCATCATATACACCGCATCATTCATGATGTCCTGGGGCCCGATCTGCTGGGTGCTCATTTCAGAGATTTTCCCGAATACCATCAGATCCCAGGCAGTGGCTATCGCAGTGGCGATGCAATGGGTGGCCAACTTCCTCGTTTCTTCTACATTCCCGTCGCTCAGCGCCTGGAGCGTAGGCGGTACCTATCTTATCTATGCCGTCATGTCTCTGCTTTCCGCAGTGTTCGTGTGGAGGATGGTGCCGGAGACCAAGGGGAAAACATTGGAGGATATGTCGGCGCTGTGGCGCCGCGGTGCGTGATATCGGGCGCATTGCGGCGTTATCATCGGGATCCGGGCTCGGTCATTTACGGCAGTAAACTCCCTCGTCCGGCCCCTTGATGCCTTGCACTGCCCCCGCTCTGACGCACCGCGACCTGTGCACGACAGCAGGTCGCGGTGTTGTCTTCGGGACCGCGTTGCTGTCATGTCGAGCGTAGTCGAGACATCTGCCTGCTGCCCCCGGACATTGATGCAACGCGTGCCTGAACGCCTAATCGTTATCCGGGTCGTCGTCCGAATCGTCGAAACCGAATTCTGCGGCGAATCTGTCTGCCACGTCGTCAGGGACTTCGAAACTGAGTGCATCCCAGAGAGAGTCCATCTGACGACGTTCTTTTTTTGTCGGCCGGCCGCTCCCGCGATCTCTTTTCAGGAAGAAAGTCTCGACAGGTGATTTCAGCTTGTCTATTTCTTCCTGCGGAGTGATGTTTTCGGCGTATTGCGGAACTGATTTCGCACCCTGGCGTTTGTCTATCAGCGCTAAGACTTTATAGGTATAAGTGATGGCCCCTTTGCGGACATTTATCGTATCTCCGGGCTTGACCGTGCGCGAGGGCTTGATGTCGGTGCCGTTCAGCCTTACCTTTCCGCCTTTGCATGCATCGGTAGCATCGCTCCTTGTCTTGAATACGCGTATCGACCAAAG
>CALUSD010000019.1 GCA_944323295.1 uncultured Bacteroidales bacterium
ACACCGTTCCCATCATGGATTTCAGGGAATATTCCATTTCGACACCGCCCGGGAAGTAAACGGTCAGATCTCCGTTCACATAAAAGGTATCCATGTTGACATTGCTTGTCGTAGGCTTCTCCGGCTGCGGAGGATTCCAGTAGAATGCTATACAGAACTGCTCGGCTATGACGCTGTTGTCGGTGAATTTCACCGACACGGTATCATAAACATCCTGCTCGGGATTCTCCTTGTCGTAAGGAATCCTCGTCCAGCCCGAAGCAGGATCTTCGAGGCCTCCATTCATCAGACCTTCTATCAAAGTCCTGTCGGCATTCTCATCATTGCCGTTCAGGCCCTGAAACTTGGGATTGTAATAAATCTCGAGTTCGGTGTTGCCGTCATTTCTGGCGCCGGATCTGTGCTGAATCTGCAGGAAAAGCACGACCGAATCCACATTTTCCACGGAAGTCAGATATCTGTCCCGGTAAATATACTCATGACCGTCCTCCCCGCTGTAGAACAGGAGATTGTCCGGATTTCCGCTGATATTGAATCTGACAGGATCCCCGACCTGATACGTATTTGACGGATCCAATGTCACCCTGAAATCCACATCCTGATATATATCGGTTTGCTCGCACCCGGTCAGGGCCGACATGATGCAAATCGCAGAGACGATAAATGGTAATATTCTGTTGCTCATATCTTTCAATATTTATAATATTTCAATCGGACTCACGTTGACCTGCCGTTTCTACCATAAACTGTTCTGCCGGAGAGCTCCGTTCACGCCGAGTTCAATGGATGGAATCGGGAGCAGGATATGCCTGTTCTGCACATTCCGTGCGGTTTCTGCTGCACGTGAAGCAGTGTTTCCCGAGCCCCAGTCCGGGTCGAGTTCATCCTCGATATAGTCATGCATGGCTTCTACAAAGATGCCCCACCGGATCAAATCATACTTGCGGAGCGACTCGAAGCAGAGTTCCCGTCCTCTTTCGTTGCGGATCAACTGACGGAATGCTTCCTTGTCTCCGTATTCCGAAAATGCCCTGGTCTGGATTCCAGCCCTGTCGCGGACTCTCTTTACACAGTCGTACGCATCCTGCGTAGGGCCGTCCACCTCGTTCGAAGCCTCGGCATACATCAGAAGGACGTCGGCAAAGCGGAGAACAGGATAATTTACAGGAGTATAAGAACCTCTGTCGCCCTTCACGCCCTCATACTGTACTTCCCTGCGATATTTGCCGCAGTTTCTGACGCCTTGTGCTATGGTAGGACGCACCTCTGTGGTATTTGTGGATACCCGGTAAGGCGTCCTGTCTATGCCGCCGAGCCAGGTAGTAGTGACACCGCTTGCGGTCATGTTGCCTCCGGCATAGTTGTACGGACATAGATTCCAGAACTGTCTCTTGTCCCATCCCTTTTTCATACCGACATTTTCTTCCCAGAATTCATTTCCGGCAAAATCGGAAGGAGCCTCGTAGTCGGGTGACTCCGGATCCGTAACACTTTCATTCCGTGTAAGCCGGTTTTCGGCGTCGACCCTGTCCGTCTCCCAATAAAGCTCCCAGAGCTTGAGAGAGCCGTTGTACTGGCCGTATGCAAAGTTGCAGTTCACGATATCGTAAGTTCCCACATCGGCAGAAGACTGCAGCCCTATCAGGTCGCCGATACGACCGTTGCTCCAGTGGTTCGAACTCGAGCGGTTTCCATAGAAATCGGCTTCCCACATCGATTCCCTGAACTCGGTATCGTAAACATCCGAAATCATGTTTATGAACATCTGGGCATAGCCGTTCATCGCAGAATTTCCTTCTCCGTAAAGACGGTGCAGACCGCAATCGATGACTGCCTTTGAAAATTTCCCGGCTTCGGCAAAATACTCTGTTTTCATATCAGGAGTCGTATCCTCGATGGACTCTCCGGCCATAAAGAGATAAACCCTGGCAAGAATACCTGCTATGGTAGTGTTGGTTATCCGGGAAGGTGCATTCGACAGATCCGTCTTTGCAAGATATGCTGCCAGAGCCTCTTCGGTCGGCTCAGTAAACTCTTCATCTGGCTGAGCGGCCATTCCGTCATAAAGCACAGCTTTCATCTCGTCCGTCACCCACTGCAATATCTCGAGCTGCGGGGTAGCAGGGCAGTTGGTCTCATCCTCCTGAGTCTGTATCGCTTTAGTCCTCAACGGAACATCGCCCCAGGCCTGAGCGAGGATGAAATGATAATACGCTCTCAGGAAACGGGCTTCATTGTAATACGCCTTTTCATCTGCCAAATCCAGGTCGGACGTCTCATAGGCTTTCATAAGCACATTGGCATTGTTGATTCCTCTGTATATCTCTGTCCATGCCTCGAAAATTTCGGCAGAGCCTGCATCATGCGTGTACCACACAGAATTGTTGCTCGTCGAAGTTCTGTTGTAATAGCTCAAGTCATCCGTATTGGACAGCATCAGAGAATAATAGTTGCCATAAAATGCCTCATTGTTCAGAGACCCGTACACTCCTACGAGGCCATAATAGAAATCGCTCTCGGTTTTATAGAAAGTATCACCCGTAATCGCGTCCGGCTTCACATCCAGGAAGCTGCAGGAAACTCCGGCAAATGCTATCGCAATCAGTGCGAATATATTCAGTTTTTTCTTCATGATATTTCCCTCCTCGTTATCAGAATGTGAATGAAACACCGGCGGTCAGACCGAAAGCCCTCGGATAGGCCGACCAGTCGAAGCCAGGGGTAAGCACGGAATTTCTCGTAGAGACCTCGGGATCAGGACCGGAATAATCCGTCAGAGTCCAAATGTTGTCCGCAGACACATATACTCTCATCGTATCGAAACGCATCGCTCTGAGAGCGCTGCGAGGAAGGGTGTAGCCTATGGACACGTTCCTGAGTTTCAGGAAAGAGCCGTCTTCCACCACTCTCGAAGAATATACGAACATGCCGTTCGCGCCTATACGAGGTATGTCGCTGTCAGGATTGGTGACGGCATTGAATCTGTCTTTGTATGAGGAGAACTGGTTCAGGTTGCTGATGGAACCGTTCTCGAAAATGAGCCTGTTGGCATTTATGATGTCGTTGCCATAACTCCATGAGAAGAAAATATTCACATCGAAACCATAGAAATAGAAAGAGTTTCCAAAACCGCCGGTATGCAATGGCTGGCCGCAGCCTATGATGGTGCGGTCATTGTCATCCACGACACCGTCTCCGTTAATATCCCTGTATTTAGGGTCACCTGCCTTTACGGAAGTCTTCGCTACGCTCGAAAGATACGGAACGCCGTCTTTAAGCGAGCCTCCTACAAAGTCATCGGCCTTGTATGTACCTTCGTAGATATAGCCGTACATCATTCCGGAAGGCTTGCCCACCTGTGTAATGTATGGATACTGGCTGTTGAATCTCTGATCCCATGACACGGAGGTCAGAAGCGACTGCTGGCCGGTAGTCAGGGCCGTTACCTTGTTCCTGTTGAACGCGATGTTGAACGAAGTGGTCCACTGGAAATTCTTGTGATTGATATTCAACGTCTCCAATGATATCTCCCATCCGGCATTCCGCATCGAGCCGATATTCATCATTGCCGTCCGGTATCCTGAAGAGGACGGCATCGTGGCATTCAGAAGAAGATCATAGGTATTCTTCATGTACCAGTCCACGGTAAGTTTGATTCTGTCGTTCTCGAAAAATGTCAGATCGAGACCGGCGTTCCACTGCTCCGTGGTCTCCCACTTTAAACCGTTGTTTCCGAGATTGTCAGGGAAGTATCCCGAAACGATTTCTCCATTGATGACATAGTCGCCGGTTTCTGAACTTCCAGGAAGTACCACGAACTGCGGATAGAAATCGTACGGTGTGGTAGTCCTGTTGTTACCGGTCAGACCCCACGACAGACGGAGTTTTCCGTTTTTCAGCCACCAGCTGTTTTTCAGGAGCTCTTCACGGTTGAAATTCCATGCTACAGACCCTGACGGGAAATAGCCCCACTGATTGTGTACAGGAAATTTCGACGAACCGTCCGCCCTGAAAGAGGCCGTCAGATAGTATTTATATCTGTAGTTGTAATTCAGTCTGACGAAACCGGACATCATGCGCCAGTTGTACTCATAAGGAGTGACCGTCTGGTAATTTCCGGTGTGCATCCCGTTCAGCCCGAGTTCTTCCGTGGTCATGTTGGTAGACTTCGTGCCCTTGTAATCCTGATTCTGGCCCTGGAACGTAAGACCGCCGAGCAAGGTAAGATGATGCGCCCTGCGGATATGCTTGGTCCATGTAAGGGTATTCTCATTCAGCCAGGTCACCCAGTTCGTCCAGTAAATACCGCCGTTGATGCCGTTTCCGGATGGAGAGCCGTCATATCCGGTATAGGTCTGGGTACCGTTGAACTCTTCACGTCTTCTCTCTCGGATATTGTACGTACCGGTAACTTTCAGCACAAGATCCGGGATAATGGTATAGGTAAGTCCGAGCTGTGCGTTCAGATAGTCTTCGATGGTTTTCCTGTATTCGTTGCGTACCGACAGGGACGGATTGAAACGGTAGTCATTCGAGTCTGCGATGTCTTCATCGATAGGCGACATCAGGAACTCGTCATCTGAAGTAGTGTCCCATAGCGGCTTCACTGGACGATAACCCCATACGGAATACATCAGCCAGCCGGAAGCGGACGATGACTGCTGGGCGGCAGTCGGATTCGTACCTTTGGTCACGGAACGAGAATAGTTTACATTCAGATCGGCCTTGACTTTCTCTCCGATGTTCTGGGAGAAATTGATCTTGCCCTGGTATCTCTGGAAATTCGAGTTCACGATGATACCGTCCTGATCCAAAACGGAAAAACTTGCAGCATATCTGTTTCCTGCCTCCTTGCTTCCTCCTGTCAGGGAAACATTGTAATTCTGCACCAATGCCGTACGGTAAATCATGTCCTGCCAGTCGATGGTCTTCGCATTGGCGTAATCTTCTACCGTATAAAGATTCTGGCCGTCGTGACTCAAATAAATATTCGTACCGCCATTGGCATCGTACATTTCCGTCTGGAAATCCACGAACTCGCAAGCATCCATGAGATCTACCTTGTTGTAGATTTTGTTCCCGGTCCAGGATGCGCTGAAACTTACTTTCGGCTTGCCTTCGACACCCTGCTTCGTGGTAATCACTATGACGCCGTTTGCACCTCTTGCACCGTAGATAGCCGTAGCGGAAGCATCTTTCAGGATATCTATCGATTCAATATCGGCTGAGTTCAGGGAAAGCGCCAAAGAACTTTCGGACGGGAATCCGTCAATAACATACAGAGGAGCGCTGCTCTGGGTCAGAGAGTTGTTTCCCCTGATGGTTATATTCGCTTCCGCACCGAGAGATCCGTCGGAAGTAGTCACGACTACTCCTGCCACACGGCCGGTCAGGGCCTGGTCAAAATTAGTGACAGGCGTCTTCATGATATCTCCCATATCCACCTTGCTGACCGATCCGGTCAAGTCGCGCCTCGTCACGGAGCCGTAACCCACGCTCACGACTTCGGCAGCATCGATTGAAAGCTGCTCCTCGGCCATCGAGACATTGATGGTACTGCGTTTCGCCACTGCTTCCTGTATCTCCTCGAAGCCGAGACATGAGAATATCAAGGTAGCTGAGGGAGGTACCGATATGGTATAGTTTCCATCCATGTCGGTCACAGTTCCGTTGGAAGTATTTCCCGATTCATAGACCGTTACGGCTATGAGCGGCTCACCGGAAGTATCCGTGACACGACCTTTCACCTCAGTATTCTGCGCCGACGCTCCCCACACTGATGACAGGAACAAAGCCAGCGTCGTCAATAATACAGTTAGTTTATACATCGTTTATATTATTAATTATAGTTTTTATGGATTTGGCGGTTAC
>CALUSD010000020.1 GCA_944323295.1 uncultured Bacteroidales bacterium
CGGTATGCCGGAAATGATTTTCCGAAAAAGACGGACAAGGCTTTCCGCCGCTGGATAGCTTCAGGAGAAAACCGGCAGGAAAAAGACGAAGGTCTCGAGGAAATATGGGACAAAAGCAGGGACACGGGTACCGCTGCGACATATTCCGACTGGTTAGCGCTCAAAAAGAGGATAAACGGCACAGAAAAAGCCAGGACCATACGTATGCCGCAGCTGTACAGGATAGCTGCCGCAATAGCTGTTGTCGCAGTGACGGCGGTCGCATCCGTGGAAATCACGAAAAACAGGACGAAAGATGCTCCGCAGCAATATTCCCTCTACACCCAGGCCGGGGAGAAACAGACACTGATACTGCCCGATTCCTCCTCCGTGCTGCTCAACTCCAAAAGCCTTGTCATCTATCCCGAACATTTTTCAAAAGACAGCAGAGAAATTTTCGTAGTAGGACAGGCTATTCTGAAAGTGGCCAAGGATGCGGACAGGCCTTTCATTGTCAAGACACCTAACCTGTCGGTAGAAGTCCTCGGCACGACATTCGACATTTCCGACTACATGGATGATTTTTCCGGCTCGGTCGTACTGAAAGAGGGACGGGTCAGAATCTCCCCTTCGGACCGGCCCGACAATGTACTCTACCTGAATCCAGGTGAGAAAGCCACGTTGTCCAAGGAATCCGGACATCTGTTCAAGACTGCCGCCGACCTTTCCCGGGAATTCGCATGGGAAAACGACTATATATGTTTCAACAAGACGAATATCTACGGAATAGCGAGGATACTGGAACGTGAATTCGGAATCGAAGTAAATGTGGCAAGCAACAAATACGACGACGTCTCCGTGACCGCCAAATTTATGAACGACGACTCTCTCGAAGATTTTCTCTTTGTCCTGGAAAACATAGTGCCTGATTTCGAATACCGGCTCGACGGCTCATACCTTTATATCATTTGACAACACAGAGGGAGCCCCTCATATAAACTACACCGCCTATGCACAAAAAACAAGGAGTATCAGCTCTGCCGGCACGATACCCCCTGTTGAAATACTGAAACTCAAAATAGAAATACCACTTATCTACATCAATTCAGAATATTTCAAACGTAAAGATATGAAATTATTTAAAACACTGAAATTTTTAAACCGGCTTATTGTTATTCCCGCGCTTCTGTCATGCACATTCGGGTGGGAAAGTACGGCTCGGGATGCTTCGGACAAAACGATAGCATTCTCCAAGACCGAGATGAAACTCATAGACGCCTTCGCCGAGATTGAAAGACAGACGGAATACACTTTCGCATGGAATGAGGGGTCGGTAGATACGGGACAAAACGTCCGCACCGATATTGCCGCAGGCATCTCGGAAACACTCGACTATATTTTCGGACAGACAGGACTGAAATGGGAAATAGAGAAATTCAAGATAATGGTCAGTGCAGGAAAGATGCCTGCCGGCAATGACCGCAAGAACGGGTATACCTATTCTGGAACCGTGACGGACAGCAATGACGAGCCGCTGGCTGGAGCCTCGATCATTGTCACGAAAGACAATACGGGCGTGACCTCGGACATCGACGGAAGGTTTTCCATTTCGTGCAGCAAAGGCGACACTCTCAGAGTGATGTTCCTCGGTTTCAAGGATTTGGAAGTCGTATGCACTGAAAATACCGAACTCCATCTCACCATGCAGGAAGAGCGCAATATTCTCGATGAAGTGATTTTGGTCGGGTACGGAAAAGAATCCAAAAGATTCGTCACAGGCTCCATTTCGAATGCAGATCTCGGACTGAATGCACAGACGGCCAACAACAATATCGGGCAAGCGCTCCGGGGCTCGGTAGCCGGCGTCCAGTTCATAGATTCCGAAAGGCCTGGAGAGGACGGAAGCATCCTCATCCGCGGCACGCGCTCGATTTCTGCAGGAAATGATCCGCTCATCATCGTAGACGGCATCACGTTCAACGGCACGCTGAGCGACATCAACCCTAACGACGTCAAGGAAATGCAGGTATTGAAAGATGCGGCCTCGGCTTCCATCTACGGATCCCGTGCAGCAAACGGTGTCATCCTGATAGAGACACACAGAAGCGGCAGCAGCAAGCCTGTCATCAAGTTCGACCTCAGCGCCGGGCTCAAGGACTGGTCTTACAAGCCCAAGCTCCTCTCCCCTACCAAGTATCTGCAGAAAACCATCGACTACAGATACCAGAACGGCCAGGACGCCTATATTGAAGACATTCAATACTACCTGCAGGATGCGGAAGCCAAAAACTACCTCGCGGGAGAAACCATCGACCCGTATGATGTGGTTTCGCAGCAGGGCTATGTCCAGAACTACAGCGTCAGCATTTCCGGCTCAGCCGACCGGGTGAACTACTATATATCGGGAATGTTCTCCGACGAACACGGACTTATTCTGAACGACAATTCCCAAAGGATTTCACTCAGGGCCAACCTCGAGACCAAAATCACAAACTGGATGACAGTAGGACTGAACGCTATGTTCTCGCAGCGGGCCAAGGACGGTGTCACACCAGACATTTCCTCCATCCACCATCTGAGCCCGTTCGCTGAGCTGTATGTCGACGGGGATGAAAACAATCTCAAACTTTATCCGGTGGATGACTCCATCATCACCAATCCTCTTTTCAACTGTCAGGTAAAGTCGGCGGAAAACAGATACAACAACCTGTTTGCCAACATTTTCGCCGTCATAAACTTCCCGTTTCTAAAAGGACTGAGCTACAGGCTTAACTATTCGCCGGGATTCAGATGGGATCATGAATATTCATTCAGTTCCATCTATAAGGAACAGGGACGGAACGATACGGGAGCAGGTGCGAAAACGCATAGCGAACACTTCGACTGGGTACTCGAAAACATAGTGGACTACTCCAGGACATTCGCCGAAAAACATTATGTCGGAGTCACTCTGATGTATGGAGCCAGTGCATCCAAAGCCAGCTCCACGACAGCAAGCAGCAGCAACTATTTCAACGACTATCTCGGCTGGGATTCTCTCCAGATAGGCGAAGTACAGAAGGCATCCTCATCGAGAAGCCAGAACAGCGACGTGTCGATGATGGCCAGGCTGAACTATCGTTTCAACGACAGGTACATGGCTACATTTACCGTCAGACGCGACGGAGCCTCTGTATTCGGTCCGGGAAACAAATATTCGACATTCCCGTCAGGAGCCCTTTCCTGGATAGTTTCGGAAGAAAAATTCATGGACAAGGCACGCTGGATAGATCTGCTGAAATTGCGCGTTTCATACGGACAGATAGGAAACCAGGCTATTTCGCCTTACGGAACTCTCTCAGGCTCCGCCACCACGAACTACGTCTACGGCTCGGAATCGGTAGTCGGCATATATGCCAGCAGCATGGGAAATCCCGGTCTGAAATGGGAGACCACCACATCCGCAAATGTAGCAGTGGATTTCTC
>CALUSD010000021.1 GCA_944323295.1 uncultured Bacteroidales bacterium
TCGTCATCTCCCTGCTGCCGGGCCTCCAGACGACCGACACGTTCTCAGGTACGAGTTCCGGACCGAGTACGGCCTCTTCCATGGTCAGCAGCCTTGTCGAAAGACTGTCCTGAGGTCTTGTATCCAATACCCCAGGCTGGGCGGAAAGCGGAAGGGCGGCCGCTGCGACCGCTGCAAAAAAAATG
Source organism: uncultured Bacteroidales bacterium (assembly GCA_944323295.1). GTDB lineage: Bacteria > Bacteroidota > Bacteroidia > Bacteroidales > UBA932 > Cryptobacteroides. The sequence goes on from CALUSD010000021.1 coordinate 186, forward strand.
ATTCTTTTTGTCATGATTTCTGTAGGGACAATGCACTTTCTTGCTCAAGGCGCAAAATTACGGAAAAAATATTGCTTTTCAGACAATAACTCTGTACATTTAACTCTTGAGGATTATCCTCCGACATGTCCTGAAGGATAGAACAGCTTTATAAAATACAGTACCATGAATCCTAAAAATAAAATTATCGTCGCCGCTGCCGCACTGCTTTCGGCAACATGCTTTTATGACGCCGATGCCTGTACGGGCATCTCACTGATGTCGAAAGACAGTACCCATGTCCTGGCAAGGACATGCGAATGGGGCGGCAGTTTCCTGCAGAGCCGGTACGTGGTCGTGCCGCGCGGATATACGCAGAATGCCCTGACTCCGACAGGACAGAACGGATTGGAATTCACTGCAAAATACGGTTACGTGGGAATTTCGGTGATGCAGGACCAGTTCGTGACGGAAGGTCTGAACGAGGCCGGCCTGTCTGCCGGACTTTTCTTTTTCCCGGGATACGGCAAATATGAGGACTATGATGCGTCCCGCAATGCATCCACTATCGTGGACGTACAGCTCGCAGCCTGGATTCTCGGAAATTTCGCCACCGTGGATGAAGTCATTTCCAATATAGGGAAAATCAGAATCGTAGCCCTGAGTGCCGAGACCCAGACCGCCCACTGGAGAATAGGCGATGCCTCGGGACGTCAGGTAGTGCTCGAAATCGTCGGAGGAGTGCCTGAATTCCATGAAAACAGGCTCGGAGTCCTGACCAACTCTCCGGGATTCGAATGGCAGATGACGAATCTGAACAATTACGTGAATCTCTATCCAGGGAATGCAGGTCCGAACGAATTGGCCGAAGGCGTCACCCTGTCATCCTTCGGCGCAGGCACAGGATTCAGGGGCATACCGGGAGACGTTACGCCTCCTTCGAGATTCGTACGCATAGCTTTCTACAAGGCTACCGCGCCGCAATACGAAACGGGGTTCGAGACAGTCAAGGAAACATTCCAGATTCTCAACAATTTCGATATTCCCATAGGCATCGAGCACAGTGCATCCGCGGGACCTCTTCCGGAAAATGTTCCGAGTGCTACACAGTGGACCACTTCATCCGACCTGCAGGACCTGAAATTCTATTACAGGACAGCATGGAATTCCACTATCAGATGCATCGATCTCAAGACTGTCAGATTCGACAGGATCGGATTCGTTTCCGAGCCTTTGGACAAGGTCATGGAGCAGCCTGTCGAGTATATCAAGGTAAAATAACATACCGGAAAACCGAATGTCCGGAATGAAGCAGGTCATTTTCCCACCGTGTCGGGGTACGGAGGCAGCATACTTGCTGCCTGCCGCCTTTTATCTGTCCGCGGAAGAGTATCTTGCCCGGAATTACGGGGACGACTTTCTGATGATATGGCGTGTCGGCCCATCGGTGATCTTCGGACGCAATCAGGATATGGACTCGGAGGTAAACGTGCCATACTGCACCGGTCATGGAGTGAGGATGTTCCGTCGCAAAAGCGGAGGAGGATGCGTATACGCCGATGAGGGCAATATCATGATTTCCCATATCACGAGCGGATATGACAAGGCTTTCATTTTCAGCAGTTTCATATCCTCTATAGCCCTGTTCCTGAGAAAAGCAGGATTCGATGCCTGGCCGTCCGGAAGGAACGACATCATCGTGGACGGAAAAAAAGTTTCCGGGAGCGCTTTCTACAGCATAGGGAAACGGAACATCGTGCATGCCACTCTGATGTGCGGTGTCGATATGGACATCATGCAGGAAGCCATCACGCCTCCGGTGGAAAAATTGGCTTCGAAAGGAATCGCTTCCGTCAGGCAGAGAGTGGCGAATCTGTCGGAATTCGGGCCGGCGGACATCGATGAGATGGAAAAACGGTTGGCTGACTTCTTCTGCGACGGAAAAACAGTCTTGTCGGCCGAGGACGTATTGAAAATCGACGGAATCATGAAAAAGTATCTCGATGACAAATTCATAACAAAACATCCATCGAAATGGAAACACTGAAAAAAACGTGTCTGTATGAAAGCCACATCGCCTTGGGAGCCCGGATGAGCCCTTTCGGCGGTTTTATGATGCCGATACAGTATTCGGACATCATCCAAGAGCACAATGCCGTCAGAACGCATTGCGGAATGTTCGATGTATCGCACATGGGCGAAATTTTCGTTTCCGGCCCCGAAGCCGGGGATTTCGTAAACCATATTTTTACAAATGATGTTTCGGTCATTCCGCCGGGAAAAATCCTGTATGGAATGATGCTTTATCCGGACGGGGGAGTAGTGGACGATCTGCTTGTTTACAGAATGCCCGAGCCGCAGACTTTCCTTCTCGTGGTCAATGCCGCGAATATCGCCAAAGACTATGAATGGATATGCAAGGCTGCGGAAGGCAGGGATGTCAGGGTTTCGGACAAATCCGACGAATACGGACAGATAGCACTGCAGGGCCCCGACTCGGAGCGTATCGCATCGGAAGTGCTCGGTCTCGATCTCGGAGAATTGTCGTTTTATACTTTCAAGGAAACCGTTTTCGACGGAGACCCTGTCATTGCCGGCAGAAGCGGATACACGGGTGAAGACGGATTCGAATTCTATGCTTCTCCTGTCGTAATACGCAAAATCTGGTCGGCACTTCTCGAAGCCAAGGTCGTACCGTGCGGGCTCGGATGCCGCGACACCCTCCGTTTCGAGGTCGGACTGCCGTTGTACGGCCACGAATTGGGGCCGGACATCTCTCCTCTCGAAGCCGGACTCGGCATTTTCGTCAAGACGGACAAGCCTGACTTCATAGGGAA
>CALUSD010000022.1 GCA_944323295.1 uncultured Bacteroidales bacterium
CGGAATACCCGGACGGCTATGAAGACTTCCACAAAGGAATCGAAAACGCCGCTCCGTTTGTCCGTCCGGACAATGTCAACTCCAACGACGACATCATGCTGATGTATTTCACGTCAGGAACTACCGGAGAGCCGAAAATGGTGGCCCATGATTTCACCTACCCGTTAGGCCATATATCTACGGCCTGCTTCTGGCACAACCTCCACCGGGACAGTCTGCACATCACGATAGCCGACACCGGCTGGGCAAAAGCCGCATGGGGGAAACTGTACGGACAAATGATAGCTGGAGCCAATATTTTCGTATACGACCACGAAAAATTCACTCCGGCAGACATTCTTCAGAAAATCCACGACTACCGGATAACTTCGCTGTGCGCCCCTCCTACCATATACCGTTTCATGATCCGGGAGGACCTGAGCAGATTCGATCTGTCATCATTGGAGTATTGCACTACGGCCGGAGAGGCGTTGAATTATTCAGTATACGAGACATTCCTGAAAATCACTGGGATACGTCTGATGGAAGGTTACGGACAGACGGAGTCTACGCTGATTCTCGGCACGTTCCCATGGATGAAGCCCAAGCCGGGAAGCATGGGTGTGCCGAATCCGCAGTACGACATAGATTTGTTGAAACCCGACGGCAGACGGGCAGAAGACGGAGAGCAGGGGCAAATCGTGGTGCGGACCCGCAACGGCAAGCCGGTAGGCCTGTTCAAGGAGTATTACAGAGATCCGGAAATGACCCGCGGAGCATGGCACGACGGGGTTTATTATACAGGAGATGTCGCCTGGAGGGACGAGGACGGATATTTCTGGTTCGTAGGCCGCGCGGATGATGTGATCAAGAGTTCCGGGTACAGGATAGGACCGTTCGAGGTGGAAAGCGCCCTGATGACCCACCCTGCCGTAGTCGAATGTGCCATCACCGGCGTTCCGGACGAGATTCGCGGACAGGTCGTGAAAGCCACCATCATTCTTTCGGATGAATACAAGGCAAAAGCCGGCCCGGACTTGGTGAAGGAACTTCAGGACCATGTCAAGAGAGTGACCGCACCATACAAATACCCGCGTGTCATCGAGTTCGTGGACGAACTGCCGAAAACCATCAGCGGGAAAATCCGCAGGGCCGAAATCAGGAAACAGGACAAATAACCCGATGAAGCAGAATTTGAGGTAGAATTTTTGGAAAATTTCAAGACAGATTCTCATTATCTTTTTATCTTTGCGGCATGGTTTTCTGCGCAGACGCAGACATTGCACGGCAAAAAACATTATTAACGTTAATATTATATTCAAATGAATCTCAGAGACATCAAAAAAGACATCGAATATTTTATCGGTGAATTCATCGACGACTGCTCGCTTTTCATTGCCCTGAATCCGGGAAAGAATTCGGAGAAGGTATCCGATATCGTCAACGAAGCCGTAGATCTGTACAACAGCCTGAAAGACAAGATCAACCATCCTGCCGAGGGTGCCAAAAGAAGCTACTATGACGGTATCCGTCAGGAAATGCTCGAGAAGCTCGACCTGTTGAGCGAAAAGCTCAGCTCGGTTATCTCCAAGACAGAGGAATAGCCCGGCTTTCCATAAGACAGCCAAGTACGAACGGATTATAAAGGACGTCTTCGACGGTTGTCCGACAGATTAAAAGAGGGTGACCCCAAGGTCGCTCTCTTTTTTGTTTTTCATAGAATCCGCAAGATAATTGTTAATGAAAACCATAGCACGGGAAAAACTTTAAAAATACAAGTACGGCATGCCGGAAAGTCCGAAAAATCGGAAATGTATTGTATAAAAGTATTTATTGCGTATTTTTGCCCGGATTAACATGGGAAACGACATGTCGAGAATGCACGAAATACCTGATGAGACAAGGCTCGTATCTTCAATCAGAAAAGGAGATCACGAAGCATTCGAGACTGTCTATACCGCATATTCCGGTATGCTGATGAAATATGCCGGAATGATTGTAAAAAACCGGGATGCGGCATACGAAGTAGTGCAGGATACATTCGTATCCGTATGGATGAACCGGAAAAAACTCGATCCGTCGAAACCCGTCCGCAATTATCTGCTCCGGGCGGTACACAACAATTCTCTGAAATACGTCAGAAAAGAGATGTCGAGACATTCTACCGAGCAGAAAGCCGCATCGGCAGAACGGATCGTCATTTCTTCGCTCGAACAGGACAATTCACCAAAATACGACATAGAAGGACTGATTCCGGCCGTAGACAGACTGCCGGAACAGAGCAGGCGCATATTCAAAATGAGCTATTGGGAGGACATGAAAAGCATGGATATAGCTTCCGAACTCTCCATCTCGGTCAGAACTGTCGAGTCCATTCTCTACAAGGCGCGCAAAAGGCTTCGCGAGGAATTGAAATTAGGCTGACAGGCGGGTCACCGTCACCGTTTCCGACAGTTTGTCAAAATTTTTCTGATTTTTCAGTAAGTATTTTTCGTTTCAGTGAATATATAATACTAAAGAGGGCAACCCTCTTCAAAGGCATTATTCGTCGGACAGATGTTGACCATATGAAGCCATACGACCGTAAAATACGCAATGAAGACGATCCGGTGCTCGATGAGATATGGGCAGGATTGGCTGAAAATATCGATGACGGCCCGGGAATGCCGGGAAACGGAATTGAAGATCTGAGAGGAAGAATACGCAAGGTGCAGATACGGCGCCGCCGCAAGATATTGGCACTGTCATCGACATTGGCGGCAGCCGCTGTGGCTGCGGCAGTATATTTCCCGCTGAGAGAAAACATTGGCGGAAGCCATCCGGACACACCTGTCGCCCAGCTGAAAGCCCTTGGCGTCATCGTCACGGATGAACAGGTCTCTCTGAAAATGGACAACGACATTTCGCTTTCTCTTGCCGACTCGGCTTCTTTCAGAACCGAAGAAGACATGAAGACGTCCATCGTCAGGGCGCCCGGTGTCGAAGTCGCAGTGGGCAGCGAAAGAATGATGAGAGTCGAGGTCCCGGCCGGCAAGCAGTTCAGTGTCAGTCTTTCCGACGGCACTACAATATGGATGAATGCTGAATCGGTACTCGAATATCCGGCTTCGTTCGAGGGCAAGGCCGAAAGAATCGTCAGACTTTCCGGGGAAGCGTGCTTCGATGTAGCTGAGAACAAGGCATGTCCGTTCATCGTCGAGCTCGACAACGGAGAAAGCATCCGGGTCCTCGGCACGACATTCAACGTCAACGCTTATCCGGACAACGAGAACAACGTCACGACCTTGGTTTCAGGCCGGATTTCATACCGGCATGATGCATCCTGCCAAGACATCATACTGAATCCGGACCAGCAGATAAGCACCGGCAAAACAGACGGGAAGCCTGAAATAAAGAAAGTGGAGGCAGAGTCGGCCATAGACTGGAAAGGCGGAATCATAACTTTCGACAATGAAAAGCTGCCGGCGCTTGCAAAACGTCTGTCGAGGATGTACGGGATAGAAATCGTTGTGGCCGAACATCTTGAAGACCATGCTTTTTCTGGCAGAATCAGCTATGACAAAGGTGTAGATTTCATCACGAAACTGATAGGCGAAACATCAGGAATCGAATGTGAGATCAGGGACGGGAGGATAGTGTTGAACTGAGGATAGAAAACAATGAGAAAATTACTGATATTCATCATTTCGGTCTGCACCTCACTGGGGGGGCGGCAGCACAGGATTTCGGCATCACGATCCGTAAGGCTTCGGTGGCGGAAGCATTGAATGAAATCGGCAGGCAGACAGGCTACGAATTCTTTTACAATTCCGGTCAGGTATCGCAGTGTACCAAGACGGTAGACATCGACCTGAAAGCAGCTCCGATAGAGAAGATATTGGACGAAGTCCTCGCCGGGACGGATTTTACCTATCGCATCGAGGACAGGACCATCATCATAGTACGCGAGACGCCTGCGAAGACCACGGTATCCGGACAGGTTTATGACGAGTCCGACGGGCTGCCGATTCCGGGAGTGTCCGTATATGTCGAAGGGACGATGGCCGGCACATTCACGGATGCAGACGGAAAATTCTCATTGGAACTGCCGTCGCAGAACTGTACGGTCACGGTTTCATTCATAGGATACGAAACGTCCGCAATCGAATTCGACGGACGCAATGCGGATGATTTCCGCAGGATAGGACTGGCTTCTGCCGCCATGGAGATAGACGATGTGGTGGTCACCGGCGTCTACGAACGGAAAAAGGAGAGTTTCACGGGCGCATCTGCGACATACAAGGGCGACGAACTCAAGAAAATAGGCACTGTGAATGTCATACAGAGTCTCCGCACCCTCGATCCGTCTTTCAAAATAATGGAGAATACGCAGTTCGGCTCGGACCCCAACACCATGCCTGACATCGAAATCCGAGGCAAGACAAGCGTGGCTGGCCTCAAGGAGGAGTACGGCACCGATCCTAACCAGCCGCTGTTCATTCTCGACGGATTCGAGACGACTTTGGAGACCGTGATGAATCTGAACATGAACAGAGTGGCATCCGTGACCATCCTGAAAGATGCCGCATCCACAGCCATTTACGGCTCCAAGGCGGCCAACGGCGTAGTAGTCATCGAGACCAAGGCTCCTGCCAAAGGCCGGCTCCAGGTATCTTACAAGGGCGATTTCAGCGTCTCCATCGCAGATCTGACGGACTACAACCTGATGAATGCTTCCGAAAAACTCGAATTCGAGAGGCTTGCGGGCGTGTACACTGACGGGAACGGAGACAATTTCAACCAGCTCCGCCTCGACGGGCTGTACAATGACAGGCTGAAAAACATCGCATCCGGAGTAGATACATACTGGCTCAGCGAGCCGATTCGTACGGGTTTTACCCACAAGCACAACATTTATGCTGAGGGCGGTGAAGAAAAAATCCGCTACGGTATCGGACTAAGCTACGGCAACACGCAGGGAGTAATGAAAGGTTCGGACAGGCAGACATTGGAGGGAAACATAGACCTGATTTACCGAACAGGCAAATTTCAGTTCAGCAACAAACTGACCATCAACTATCTGAACACGGACAACCCTGCCGTTTCGTTTCAGGAATACGCCAATGCGAATCCCTACTATAAAAAATACAATGCCGACGGAGGCGTGGACAAATATCTTTATTATCCGGAAGAGGGTGCCGACGACTACCCTGTCAGCAACCCGCTCTGGAATGCATCCCTGAACAATTACGATATTTCCGAAAGTTTCGGATTCACGAACAATTTCATTTTCGAATGGTTCATAAAGGATTATCTCAGATTCAGGGCGAAATTCGGTATTACCAGGACAGATGACGACGCCCAGACGCGGCTGTCTCCGCTCCATTCGCAGTTCGACGATCTCGAAGATACTGAAAAAGGCCTTTATACGCACAGCATCGGAAAGAATCTGACCTACGAAGGAGATGCGGCCGTCACTTTCGGAAAACTGATAGCAGGCAAACACATGGTGAACGCCGTGGGCGGCTTCAATTTCAGCCATGACAACACGGAGTCGTTCGGCTACTCGGCCAACGGTTTTACCGACGATCAGTTCGGGGCGCCGTCGTTCGCCAACAACTATCCTGACGGAGACACGCCTTCATACGGGCTTGACACGCAAAGGGCTGCAAGTTTTTATCTGAACGGAGGCTATGCATACATGGACCGCTACCTTTTGGACTTCAACTACAGGCTCGACGGTACGTCATTGTTCGGAACGAACAACCGTTTCAGGAACACATGGTCTGTCGGCGTCGGCTGGAACATCCACAAGGAGGGCTTCATGAAAGACAACGATTTCTTTTCGCTCCTGAAAATCAGGGGGTCCATAGGAAATCCGGGAAATCAGAATTTCTCGTCCTACAGGGCTTTCACGACCTACATGTTCAACTCTTCGAGCAATATTTTCGGTACCGGCGTGACCCTCAACGAACTCGGGAATCCGGGGCTCGGCTGGCAGGAGACCATAAATACCGACATCGGGGCCGACATGACCTTCTGGGGAGAAAGAATCAACCTCACTTTCGACTGGTACTGGAAAGATACGGATCCTCTGCTGGCCATCATCACTACCAAAGGCTCGATGGGCGTGCGCAGCATAGCGATGAATGCCGGCTCCCAGAAGACGCGCGGATGGGAGGCTACTTTCAGGATTTCCCCGATTTACAGACCGTACGAAGGCATAAACTGGAATATCAGCCTGAATGCCACGCATTCCAGATCGAGATACGCGAACATCGGCGATTCGTTCAGCGAACTCAACGAGGAGGGCAAGGCTTCCCTTTCCGGGACTACGAGATATTATGACGGAGGCAGTCCTACGGCGATCTGGGCCGTCAGGTCCGCAGGAATCGATCCTGCTACCGGTCGCGAGCTGTTCATCAAAAAGGACGGCAGCTATTCGTTCACCTACGATTCGAATGACGAGGTGGTGGTAGGCGACACCGAGCCTGATCTCGAAGGCGTCATAGGCACGACCTTTTATTTCAAGGGGCTGTCTGTAGGATGCTATTTCCGGTACCAGCTCGGCGGTCAGGTTTTCAATACTTCGCTTTTCGAAAAAGTGGAAAATATCGGTACGGAGGATGTCTACAACAACCAGGACAGACGCGCCCTGTACGACAGGTGGTCTACGACCAACAGGGAAGCGTACTTCAAGGGTATCTCCCTGGTACAGACCACCGACAAGTCGTCCCGCTTCGTGATGGACGAAAACACTTTTACCGGAGAATCGTTCAATATCGGATACGAATTCCCTGACAGGATATGCCGGAAACTCAGGCTCGGCGCCATGAACATGCAGATGACGATGAGCGATATTTTCAGGCTTTCATCAGTCCGGGTCGAAAGAGGCACCGACTATCCGTTCGCCAGGACGATATCATTCTCCATCGGTTTAACATTCTGAAACACGGGACATCATGAAACACGATACAAGATTCATAACGATATTGGCGGTGACCGCCATCCTCGTCTGCGGCTGCGGCAAATGGCTCGACATCCAGCCGTACGATGAAATAGCGGAAGAAGACCTTCTGTCTACGGAGGACGGTTTCAGGATGCTTCTGAACGGCATTTACATAGAGCTGAACGACGACATGCTCTATGGCGGTGCGCTGTCCGTAGAGATGATCGAAATCATGGGCGGAGCCTACGAAATGGGTACGGACGGCTCTGTCTGGGGCGACTACAGCGATATCGCCTCTTACGAATACGGCACGGAGTACTGGCAGACCCGATTCAACGAGACCTGGAACAAGGCATACGAGCTGATATTGGACTGCAACCTGCTGCTCGCACAAATCGATGACAAAAGGGAGATTTTCTCAGGAGACGACTACTATATAATCAAAGGGGAAGCTCTTGCCCTGCGGGCAATGCTGCATTTCGACATGCTCCGGATTTTCGGGCCTGTATATTCGCGGAATCCGGATGCTTCGGCAATACCTTATTACACCGGATACGACGGTACGGCTCATCGGGTGCAGCCTGCTTCGGAAATCGCGGACTTGGTCCTCGCAGACCTGAACGAGGCCCGCGTACTGCTTTCGGTAGACCCTGTGAGGACTTCCGGCACCCGCATGGACGGGCCGACAGACGGAGAGACCGACACTTTCCTGTATTACAGGAATTTACGACTGAATTATTTCGCTGTTTCCGCACTTCTTGCACGCGTATGTCTGTGGGTCGGGGACAAGCCTCATGCCCTTAAATATGCGGAAGAAGTCATTCAGGCAGGGGATGCCGGAATTTTCCCGTTCGTAGACAGGTCCTTGGTAACGGGCTCTCCGGACGATCCGGACAGGATTTTTTCATCGGAAGTCATCTTCGCTCTCAGCGACAGGCAGAGAAGTACGCTGTTCGACAACTATTTCGACCCGAGCCGGCTTCCGAACTATGTATTCACCATGGAAGGAGGGCTGTTCTCCGACTATATCTACGGAGGCGTGAGCACGGGAGGAAGCCGTTCGGACTACAGGTACCTTGCAAACTGGAGGACCACCGGTGGCAACAGCTATTTCTATAAATATTCGGAAATGGCAAATACTGGCAATATCCGCAACACGATGGTGCCTCTGATCAGACTCGGCGAGATGTACCTGATAGCCGCAGAGAGCCAGTCCGACGATATTTCGGGAGGACTTGCCTATATAAACAAACTGCGCTCGAACAGGGGCGCCACGCAGCTCACGGCACTGACTGCGGATCTCCTCCAGTACGAGTACATCCGCGAGCTCTATGGCGAAGGCCAGCTGTTTTTCATGTACAAAAGAATGTTCACGCGGGTGCTTTTCTCATCGACGACAAGTGAAAATCCCGAGCCGAGCGATGCGATATTCACGGTACCTCTGCCGCAGTCCGAAACTGAAAACTGATGAAGAAAATGAAATTTGCATATTGTGCGGCATTCGCCGCAATGACGATAGCGCTTCTGTCATGCGAGGAGCGCCACCCTGATAATTTCTACGATATCGACTCGGTGTATTTCAACAACCGGGGGACAGGCAATGTCCTGACAGACACTACGGTAGTCACTTTCGTATACGAGCCTCTCGAGGAAACGGAAATGGAGATTCCGGTGACGATACAGCTGCTCGGGAGAGCTGCGGACCATGACAGGCCGGTGTCCGTTTCGGTCTCTTCGGAAAATGCTGTGGAAGGAACGGACTATCTGCTGCCCGACATGTCCGGGGCCGTACTGCCGGCAGGAGAATATTCTTTCGACTACACTGTGACCCTGCTCAGGACAGACGCTCTCGAGAATGAGGAAAAAACCATCACATTGGAACTGCACGAAAATGAATATTTCACACTGTCCCTGACGGAAATGGCACAGACTGCGGACACCGCGTCGACAGTGAATTTCAGCATAGTGTTTTCGGACATGTTCACCTCCGCTCCCGCCGCATGGGAAGAGAACGTATTGGGAGAATTTTCGCAGGCGAAATTCGACCTGATATGCAAGGTGCTATCCATCGATCCCGACGATTTCAACGATGCGGCAGTGATGACTCTGCCGAAGCAGATGTACATACTCGAAGAAATCACTTCATACATCGATGAAGAGACGGCCAAAAAGAATGCAGGACAGGCTTTCGACGAGGATATTATCGACCCTGCGACAGGAGATCCCATAAAATTCGAATGACAATGAAAAAGTTTCGCGACATGTTTTTCCTGATGCTGCCCGTGGCGGCAATGACGGTTTCCTGCGCCCGGGACCTCGGAAACTACGACTATACGGATCTCGAAGGCCCTGATGTGGCAGGAATCGAAGAAAACTACGAAGTGCTGACGATGCGGCAGCTCAGGATATCTCCCGTCATTTCAGGAGGAATGGACGGAAATGAATATACATACGAATGGATGGTCATCGACAACAACAATGACAATGAGATGACGATACTTGCCGAGACTAAGGATTTGGAATATACCGTAACGCTTTCGCCGGGCTCGTACTCCATGTACTATACCATGACGGAAAAGGAAAGCGGGATAATGTGGAGGACGGCCTCGTCTCTGACCGTAAACTCCTCGATGTCGGCAGGCTGGATGGTGCTGTGCTCGGACGAGGGTGCGGCGAGGCTCGATTTCGTATCGGATGTGACCGGGGAAACTTACCGGGATGTTTTAGAAGCCGGAAGAAATGCCGGGATGCCCGACTATCAGGGACCGAGAAAGATACAGTGGCTCTCGACAAAAACAGATGAAGCATCGCCGTATTATCTTCTGACGGATGACGGAGCGACACGCCTCGGGAAAGACTCTTTCGAGTGGAACGAGGAGTATGCTCTCGTGTACGAATCCGGAGCCGGAATCGAACTGGCGCCGTATTCAATCGTATGCTCAGGCATAGGAAAAATGGCTGTAAGCGGGACAGACGCATACTATTGCGAAATCCTCGGATTCAGCGGACTGTACGGAAGCGCCGTGAACAAAGGATTCGAGGCTGCTCCTGCGGTCGGCGCCAATGTCTTGGCTTCCAGCATATATGCCGCAGTATATCTACTGTACGACATTTCGAATAAAAAGTTCATGGCATACTGCCCGCTTTTGGACGATATCGGAGGGTACGAGCCGCTGCAGGAAATGGAAGAAATGGGACAAATCGCAGAAGAGCAGACATCGGGCAAGGACGGGGCGTCCGGCGTAGTGGTGACAGTTCCTTTCGAATACCCGTCCGGCTATGACTATGTGTACATGGAGAATACCCTGTATGATCCGGGAAACGCTGCCATGGGAGTGACCTACACCATCCTTTCCGACGGAGATTCGAGGTACGTGTACGGAATACAGTGCGGAGACATGTTAGTATATGGCGACTGTACCTACGTACTCGGAAAGGCTCTGTATGCGGACATTTCTGGATGTCCCGGAATCGCGTCGGCTGACAACCTGTATGCTTTCAGCTCCCTGCATCCGTATCTGTACTATGCTCAGGGAGAATCCGTCTACAGGGTGGACATGAGTGCATCCCCGGTGGCGTCCGAACTGCAGTTCACCCTGCCGGGAGAGACAGTGACGTGTCTGAAATTCAATCTTTATCAGAATGCGGACAACAGACAGAAAAGCTATGATTTGGTAGTTGGCAGCGAGGCGGCGGACGGGACGGGAACGTTAAGAATATATGAGGGCTATGACAGCGACGGAGACTTTGCCGGGGCGAAGCCGGCGGCAGTTTATACGGGTTTTTCCCGTATCGTGGATGCGACATACAAGGAGTCGGTCTACTGACCGGGGATGTACGGGGTTGTCATCTCGAGCGCAGTCGAGAGATCTGCCAATAAAACACACAAAGCCAAAAACAAAAGAACATAGAATATTATGAAAACAATACCATACATTATTTCCATTGCCATTGCAGCCGTCGGCTGCACAAAGGCAAACGACGACATCTCGTTGACTTTCAAAGTCAGCGATCCTGCAAGCTCCACGATAGCGGTAGTATGCGGCAACGATGTTCATGAAATCACTCTCGACAGTCTCGGTCAGGGACATTTCGAACTGACGGACACGGATGCGGCATATCTGCGTCTCTTTTACGGCATGGAGCACAAGATGATTTATGTCGAAAAGGGCGACAGGGCCGGGATTTCCTTCCCGGGAAATGACTTTGCAGGAAGTTTCGAATTCGACGGAGACAAGGCCCCGGCAGTCGAATATCTGAATGAAATCGTCCTGACGGCTTTGCCTGACGGGGATTACGCTTTGGAGTTCGGTGAATTCCATGAAAAAATAATGTCTAAGACGGCAGATGCGCTGAGTCTGCTCCATGCACGCGACCTGAAGGGTACGGGCCGCTTTGAGACCATGGAGGAGGGACGCATAAGGTATTCGTTCGGGCTCCAGCTTCTGATGTACCCGATGGCACATGTCGTCATGGCTCAAGACCCCGAATACCGGCCGGATGAAAACTACTATGAGGTCATCCGCAGCTATTCGGTCGAGAATCCGATGTATGCGGATATCCGCGAGTACTGCGAATTCATGACTGAAAGCGCCCATGTACTCGACCCGGCAAACAGGCTTGTCGAGGAACTATATCCGAAACTCGTGGCTGAGATGAAATACATTGCGGAAAATTATTCCGACGAAAAAGTGCGCCAGGCATTGATGCATCATATTGCGGTGCCGTATATCGAGAATTTCGGCACGGACGGCACAGAGGAGATGTCCAATATCTACAGGACTTATGTCACCTTGCCTGCACTGAGAGCCGGTTTCGATGCGGCTTGCGCGAAATGGGACAGGAAAAAACCCGGCAGTGAGTCTGCCGACTTCGAGGCTCCGGATATCGACGGGAAGATGTTTTCTCTGTCCGACTTCCGCGGGAAGTACGTATATATCGACATCTGGGCGACCTGGTGTGTGCCGTGCATGAGGGAAATTCCGCATCTGCGCGAATTGGAGAAGCGTTTCGAAGGGAAGAATATAATTTTCATTGGGCTTTCGATAGATTCGGACAAGGCCAAGTGGGAAGCCAAGGTGCGCAGCGGGGAGCTTTCCGGGGTGCAGCTTTATCTCGGGGACAAAAGCGATTTCCTGAATGCATACGAGGTGCGGAGTATTCCGCGTTTCATCCTGCTCGACCCGCAGGGGCGAATCATCGATCCTCGGATGTCCCGGCCTTCTTCGGATGACACTGCCCGCCGTCTTTCGGAACTGACATCTCGAGCGTAGCCGCAGGCGTAGTCGAGAGATCTGCTCATCGGCATTCTCATCTCGAGCGTAGCCGCAGGTGTAGTCGAGAGATCTGCTCATCGGAATTGTCATCTCGAGCGTAGTCGAGAGATCTGTTTATCATCATGATTATGAAAACCATAACATCCATATTATCATCACTACTCCTTCTATTCATTGCCTTTTCCTGCGAAAAAGGCAATGAAAGTGAGGCGACTCCCGGCGGTGCGGCATCCGGAATCCGTTTCCCGTCAGGGAGTGAATATTCGGTCGGCGAAGATGTCATCATACTGTGCAGCGGCATTGCCCCGGGAGCAGCTATGTATTTGGTCTCGACGGACGGCAGTCAGACATTGGTCGGAAATCCGACCATCACGGCTTCCGGCGTCTTTTTCACTGTCGACGCCGGTCCAAGCATATATACCGTCGTGGTCGAACAGGACGGAGAACGCCGTGAACTCGGCAGCATCAGCGTTGTCGCGGCAGCCATAGACGTCATGGTGAATGATGTACCCGCATATTGCATACCGGGAGAGACTTTTTCTGTCACGGGCTCGGGATTCGATAATTCGGCGGTCCTCACCCTGATGAATCCGGAGGGAACAAGGACTGCACTCGAGACCGAAGTTTCCGGGAACTCTCTGTCTGCTACCGTCCCGTCCGATGCGCCGAGAGGTAAAATGAGGCTTCTGATAGTACAGGATGATGGCGAGATGACGGCGCGGGAGGCGTTTTTCGTCACGACACGGAAGCGGCTGTCCTCCGTGATTTATACGATTGGTGCAGGCAATGCGACATACGAGCATTCGTATGAACTGCACGCCGACAGGTCCGGGAGCGGGGAAATTTCAGGATTTTCAGAGTATGTCATGAGTTCTTCGAACGACGCGGACGGAGTTGTCTATTCGTTCGATCCTGTTTCGGAAGATTCAGGCTACTCGGATTTCAAAATTAATGTGAAAAACGGACAGGTGTCATCGGTGACTTTCGAGACATCGCAGGGAGGCGTTACAGACTATTATACTTTCGGATGGGAATATGATGCCGACAGCTTTCTGTCGTACGCAGTCGGCAATGGCAGTTCATACGCGACCCTGTATTTAGGCAGTGAGAACGGAAATCTCGATTTGTCGGATCTTTATATCGACTGCGACTGGTCCGATGCTTCTCTTGTCAACAATCCGTTTGCACTCGATTTTGCACTCGGAATCCTTGCGGCGGACAATGAAATACTGCGTGTGGCGCAGGCCATGGGCTTTACCGGCACCGTATCGGAACGGCTTCCTGCAAGCCTCGACGGCAAACCTGTGACTTATGTTTATGATGACGAGGGCTATGTGATCAAGGCTTCATACACAGACCCGTATTCTTCATTCGAGACGGAAATCGAATACACATACGAATAAACGACTTATAGAATTCATTTTGAAAATTTTCAAAACATTTTTATAAACAACTCCATGTTAAACAATTAATTTTTAATGCTATGAAAAAGAATCTGATGATTTTGGCAGCCGCAGCAGCTGCATTCGGACTTCTTGCCATCACAGGGTGCGACAAAACCGTCTGCGAGGCGGAACCCTCTACCGGAACAGTTTCCATCAACAAGGTATGGGTAGCCGAACTGACTTTCGGTGAAGGCGAAGAAGCCATGACTATGACTTACTGCCTCGATATGGGAGCTGCTCACGAGAACACATTCATTCTGGGTATGCCAGGTATAGACACAGACCCTAATGTCTATGTTTCTTATGACGAGGGATATACCATAAAAAGTATCACTCCTGCGGATGAGACATCAGGAACAATCATCGTAAACTTCAACACGGAAGATAGCTCTGAAAGCGAGGATGAAACTATTAGATACTCCAATCTTACGGAAAATTCTGTGACCATTACCACGAAACTTGCAGATCCCATGTCCGGAACAGTTTCAGAAATCACTTATGATTGTACCTTAGCTCCAGAGCAGACAAAGGTATATACAATGACTGAATATATGGAAATCATGTATCCAAGCGAGGGTGGAGAAACAACCGAGGAATAATTAATCACATATCTTTTACGAAGCGGCGGCCCAAACCGCCGCTTTTTCTTTTTTTTGTCATTTTTTCCATTTCTTTACTTTTCTTTTTCTCTTTTCGACATTCTTTTCAGTTTATTCACACCAAATTCGCCTCCATGAATTTTCAATCTGGAAAAAGTCTAATAAAATAGGATAAAATGTCCATTATAGTCAAATTCAACTCCGTCGAGAAGTTCATCATCGAACTCCGAAACGAAAAGGTCATTTTAGACAACAATGTTGCGGTCCTTTACGGTGTGGAAACAAAGGAAGTCAACCAGGCCGTACGAAACAATCCTGCAAAATTCCCGGATGGATATGTCTTTGAAGTGGACAAACGGGAAATGGAGGTTTTGCGGTCAAAAAATTTGACCACAATCAGCCCCATGAGCCGTGTTATGTTTACCGCGGAAGAAGTCGCAAGACTGAAAGACCTGTGATTACGGCTCATTAAAGAGGGCGGAAGCAGCCGTTTCGAGTTCAGAATAGAATTCTTCGCCGAAATGGCTGACAATGGGCTCTTTCAAAAATTCGTAAACACGGATCTTTTCACGGAGACCTTTTGCGAACGCACATTTGCAGATGTCCCAGCGATGCAGATTCAGAGCCCTGAGCCCACTGCCGAGTATCGATACGCGTATCGGATAAAGCCAGCATGAAACAGGCTTGCGAAAAGTCCCGCTTCCGTTCATCCAGCAGCGTTCTACGGCACAGAAACAGTTGCCGTCAGCATCGAAATTGCTGTATACACATTCTTCGGAGCGCGGGACGAGAGGCGTCACAAGATCTCCATCGGCATCCACAACGGAAAATCCGGAAGCCTCGACTGCCTGACGTCCTTTTACGCTCATGGCCGAACTATAGGAATCGTAATTGCACTTCAGTGCATCCGGCTCACATTCTTCCAGCGGAGCTCCGCTGTCCCCGAACACGCAACAGACGCCTTTGCAGACGGCATAGTCGCAGGCAAAATATTCGGTCAGGATTTCAGTGGAAACCAAACAGTCCCCTATTTGAATAATTGCAGGTCCATTCATCGTTTCAAACAGATAACATTGAGTTA
>CALUSD010000023.1 GCA_944323295.1 uncultured Bacteroidales bacterium
TGGAGTCCTACGGGGATTTCGACAGGGACAGTCTGACTTTGGTGCAGCAGTATGTCTATCTGAGTCCGTGGATTTCGGAAGACCTGGATCAGACGGCCATAGACCTTACAAAGGAAATTCTGGATGCTGTCAAGTCTTCGGGACTGCAGACTCTGCTCAGGTTCGCATATTCCTACGACCGTGAAAATTCGATAGCGGATGATATCACCTTGGACAAGGTGAAAAGGCATATATCGCAGCTTTCCGACGCCGGTATATTTACAGACTACGAAGGAACGATAGCTACCCTCCAGTCCGGATTTTTCGGCGACTGGGGCGAATGGGCCGGAGCCGATGATACCGAAAGGAAAGGTGTCATGGACGCCCTGCTCGAAGTATTCCCCGAAGATTATTCCATAGGAATCAGATATCCTGCCGACAAGAAACGCCTCGGCTTCTGCGATGATGCGGCAGTGTCGGCACGGATAGGGTACAACAACGATTATTTTACTGCCGGCACCCATGCCATGGCTTCCGGCAATGACTATGTAGGCGACGACTATACCCAGGTAAAGGATGAAGCCGCGAAATACAATGTCTATATCTGCGGCGAACTTCCGCAGAACGAGGGCGGGACATGGGGCCTGTCGGACCTCCTCCCTCTGACTGATGTGCTAAAGACTCTGAAAGAACACCGCTATTCGTCACTGGACGTGAGCCAGAACTATGAACTCAATATCACGAACTGGAAGTCGCAGACCGTTACGGCCGAGATGCTGACTTCTTACGAAATACTTTTCGACGAGAGTTATTTCATGAATGAAGAAGGCAGGGAAGTTTCGCGCAGTTTCTTCGATTTCGTCCGCGACCATTTGGGGTACAGACTGAATCTCTCCTCCGAATCTGCCGTGAGCGCGGAGGACGGACAGCTTTCGTATGAGCTGTCTCTTACCAATACCGGTTTTGCCACGGTGGTCAATCCAAAGGAAGTCTATATCGTCCTGATAGCTTCAGACGGCTCCATAGCGCAGAAAATCAAGACCGATGCCGACCCTAAGACATGGGTGCCATGGTCCGATGACCCGAAGGCTGCCGATGTGCATACCGTTACAGGTGCCGCATCCCTTACTGCCGCTCCCGGTACATACAAGGTGGGTATCTGGATGCCTGATCCGAATATCACCGATACTGCGGCTCCTGCCGCCGGCGATGCGCAGTTCGATGTCCGTTTTGCCCTGAACGGAGCCGTGACACACTGGTGGTCTGCGGACAAGTCCGTCATGGCCAATGTCTTTTCCGAAATCACCTTTTGACATGCATTCGTCAAACCGATATTGAACAGATGAAAAAAACGTTGATGATATTTTTGATGATGTGCCTGTGGACTGCGAGTCTGCAGGCACATCCTGTGAAAGACATGCTCGAGCGTATCGACAAGGGCGCTTCGCGTAAATTCGTTCTGGAGCTTGTCGATACCGGCGGTCCGGGTTTCTTTGAGCTGGACCATAGAGGCGGCAAGGTTGTAGTGCGCGCTGACAGTTATGTCGATATGGCCGTGGGGGTCAACTGGTATTTGAAATATTATGCTGGCGTGCACCTGTCCTGGAACTGCATGAAAGTCGGACTGCCGGATGTGCTGCCGCCCGTTCCTGAAAGGGAAAGACATGAGACGGAGCTGCCGTACCGGTATTATCTGAATTACTGCACCTACTCGTATTCCATGGCATTCTGGGACTGGGAACGCTGGGAGCAGGAGATAGACTGGATGGCTCTGCACGGAATAAATTTGCCCCTGTCCATCGTCGGGATGGAAAGCGTGTGGAAAAATGTTCTCGAAAGGCTCGGGTACACTTCTGAAGAAGCCGACAGTTTTATTGCCGGACCGGCATTTCAGGCATGGTGGCTGATGAACAATCTCGAGGGATGGGGAGGCCCGAATACCGACGGCTGGTGTGAAAGACGGTTGGAGCTGCAGCACAGGATTTTGGACAGGATGAGGGAATACGGGATGAAACCGGTATTCCCGGGCTATTCCGGCATGCTGCCTCATGATGCGGGAGAGCGTCTCGACATCGATGTTTCGGACCCTGGATACTGGAACGGATACCATCGTCCTGCTTTCCTTCAGCCGGGCAGCCGGGATTTCGCCGACATAGCCGCCATATATTACGAAGAGCTCGAAAAGCTGTTCGGGAAGACGGACTATTACAGCATGGACCCTTTTCATGAGGGAGGAAGCATCGAAGGCGTGGACCTTGCCGCCGCCGGGAAAGCGATATGGACCGCCATGAAACAGACTAATCCGGACGCAGTCTGGGTAGCTCAGGCATGGGGCAGCTGCCCGTACGATGACATGATCCGCGAGCTGCCTGCAGGAGACATGTTGGTCCTTGACCTTTATTCCGAGAGCCGTCCGCAATGGGGCGATCCGGCATCTTCATGGTACAGAAAAGATGGTTTCGGACAGCATGACTGGATATATTGCATGCTGCTGAATTTCGGCGGAAATGTCGGACTGCACGGGAAAATGGACCATGTCATAGACGAATTCTACAAGGCTGCGGAATCTCCGTTCTCGAAAACAATGAAAGGAGCGGGGCTGACCATGGAAGGAATCGACAACAATCCCGTCATGTACGAACTTCTCATGGAACTCCCGTGGCGGCCGGAAAAATTCACCAGGGAAGAATGGCTCGGGAATTATCTGTCTGCAAGATACGGCCGCAGCGACGCCAATGTCTCTGCAGCATGGAAGATACTTTCCGAAACCATATACGATGCTCCGGACTTTTCGACCCAGCAGGGAACCCATGAGTCGATATTCTGTGCGAGGCCTTCGATGAATGTCACCTATGTCTCCTCATGGGCCGAAACGCAGGACTATTACTGGCCGGAGGACGTGATAGATGCTGCCGGCAGGATGGTGGCTGCCGCCGACGGTTTCAGGGGAAACGACAATTTCGAGTATGACCTTGTCGACATCGTCCGTCAGGCTGTCGCGGAAAAGGGACGTCTTGTCTACAGGGAGATGCAGGAGGCCTGGAAAGACCGTGATGCGGAACGGCTTGCCAAACTTTCGGATGCTTTTCTGAAACTGATTCTCTGTCAGGACAGACTTCTTTCCACAAGAGAGGAATTCATGGTCGGCAGCTGGCTCGAGAACGCAAAAGCCCTCGGCAGCACTCCACAGGAAAAGGATTGGCTCGAATGGAATGCCCGGGTCCAGATAACGACATGGGGAAACAGAACTGCTGCGGAAGCCGGAGGCCTCAGGGATTATGCCCACAAGGAATGGAACGGAGTCCTGAAAGACGTTTATTACAGACGCTGGAAAACCTGGTCGGATGCACTTCTGACAGCTGTGCGCGACGGGAAAGAGATGCCTGAAATCGATTTTTATGCGATGGACGAGGCATGGACCCTCAGACATGACAGCTATCCGTCCGCCCCTCAGGGTGACCCCGTGGATGTGGCGAAGTCCGTTTATGCCGAATGCCTCTCCGTCCCGTACGGCGGCATGCAGAGAGAAAGGCGTACGGTCCTGTTCGAAGACAGGGAAAACGGATATACGGTCATGCCGGATTCTTCTTTTGCCGTCGGAGCGGCAATACTGAACTCTCACATGCCTGTCCGCAGGATGATCAGGGTCGTCGGCGGAGCTGCCCTGCCGGAGCCGTTCACGGCTCGCGGCGAGACGCTTTTCCGCGAGGCTGAATATCTTATAGATGATTCCCTCGATTCCTTGGTTACCGCGAACGAGAAGTATTCCCTGTATTTCAAGGGCAACGGAGACAGTTTCGACAGGACAGCATATTACCGGATCGGAGGCATGCCGTCCGGAAAATTCACGGCCGTTCTTCCGGTAGTCATGAGAGATTCCCTGTGTTATGACGGGGACGGCCATGGCTTCGGACTTGAAATGGAGGTATATTATTCCAAGCCGGGCCGGGCGGCGCAGGATATTTATGACAGTCCGGATACGGTATTCCGTCTGTCTGTCCCGAAAGGGTCATCCGATGTTTTCGAGGAAATAGCCGCCGGCTTTGAAGTGGAAAAAGAGTCCGCCTGCATCCTGCTGAAAGTGGGCGGGACCGGATTCAGCGGCGTGTGCCGGGTAGAGTCGCCTTATCTTCTCCGGGACGGAAAACGGCTTGTCGACATCCCGTTCGGCAGATTTTCCGAAGTCGGGACAGACAGCACGGATTATTGGGCGGGGTGCAACCTTTCCGTCCACAGCTGGCCGCGGTGGCGCCTGACTTTCAACGGCAGGACCTGTTTCGAAGGCAATATTTTCGACCGCGCATCGGATATCGCCGACTTCTATATCCCATTGCCCGAGTGGGTCGAGGGCAGCGGAGTTTTCAACCTTACCCTCGTGTCCGAGCCTCCGCAGACCGTATTCCCTTACGTCCTGAGATCTTTCGAACTTTTGGAGGAGCCGGCAAGGAGTTTCGAGGTGGTATCCGTTCCGAAATATGTCCCGGTCGGAGAAGATGCCGGGATTCTGATAGAAACGAATGCGGAAAACGTGCTGTTGGAAGTTTCTGCTGCCTCCGGCAATGCAATATCCCCGGCCCGTCAGACTTTGTTCTTTCCCGAACCGGGACTTCATGCGGTGCCCCTGCATGGCTCGGCGTGCGGGGCCGATGTGCCGATAAGGCTTTCCGACGGCGGCAGGACAGTGGATGTGGCTGTCTCCCATGTACTCGAGCATGGACATGATCAGGTGTACCTTTCTTCGGGAGATGAAATCTATGTCGACAAGACCGGTCCTGTCTATGATTATTTTTTCAAATGGTATGTGTCTTCACGAATCGGCAACTGGTACCAGTTCCGTCCTTCCTACCAATGGAGCGGTTTCAGGGAATGGACACCTGAATTCATAGACCGGTACAAGACGCTTTTGTGCGGACTGAACATGCCGTATGCATGGCAGGCGGAGGGCAGGGCACTGGCCGGAAACAGACTGAATCCGCCGGCCGAGGCGCTTTCTTCACCGATGTTCCGGGGCAAACAGTCTCATGAAAACGACGGCGGATACAATTACTGGAGGCATTTCCTGTACGAAGGCCTGTACAGCGATCTTGCCGCCCGGGCGCGTCCGTACGGAGGCATATTCGCGAAACACAGACCCATATATACCGACGAGGGGGTATTCATCCATTACGACCCGTACAAGGTCACGGATATGGCTGACGGGGCGCGGTACCTTGTCGACAATCTCCGTTATTCCAAGGGCGAGAGCATCAGGCATACCGGTCCATCGACCTTTTTCCGGTATCTGTATCAGGCAGGCTATCAGTGGCTCGGAGCCGAACAGATGTACGGACCCGAAGAACTCGTCATGTCATCGCTGCGAGGTGCGTCGAAGGCATATTCCAAACCGTCTTACGGCTCTCTTCACGCGATGCAGTGGGGTACGGGGCCGTTTACCGCTGCGGAGCATCCTCTGTGGCTGTACATGTCTCTTGCCACGGCCTACATGCACGGCTCTTCGCATATCAATACGGAAGAGGCCCTGTGGACCGATGAATATGCCAACGACAGGTATTCGGAGTCCGGCCGGCAGCACCGTTATGCCCAGAACAGGATATTGGATTTCATACAGACGCACACGCGCCGGGGTGAGCAGGTCAGCCGCATAGCCGTGGTGCAGGGCCGGAACGATGCTTGGAATGTGTGCAACAGGGGTACACTGTGGTCCCAGAAAGGTGAAAAATGGGCCTTCAACGACGCGTCCCTCAGTTTCGACCTGCTGAAAGTCTTTTATCCGAATCATTTCGTGGGCTGGTGCACCGTCGATAACATGTTTACGGAAACACCGTACGGGACCGTGGATTTGGTGCCGGTCGAAGCGCCTGCCGATGTCTGGAGCAGGTATGAGGCTGTGGTTTTCCTCGGCTGGAATACGTATGACGAGTCGGACTTCGTCCATCTTGAAGAATTCGTGCAGGAAGGAGGCACGCTTGTTCTGTCTGCCGCCCATCTCAATGCGGAACTCTCCCCGGACAGACCGGTCCGTTTCCCGGAGAACGATTCTCTGCTCCGTAAAATGCTGGGCCGGGACTACAGAAACCTGAAAGGCCGTGCGGAAATCGGCTATGGAGACGGAAAGATAATCTATTATGCCGGCAAATGCTATCCGGCAAACGATTCGATCCGGGAGGAATACGGGAACGATTTGCGGGAACTTGCGGAAAGCCTTCTCTCGGAAGACCTGCTGAAAGGGTGGATAGCCTCATCGGAAAACGTAAGCTACACCGTGTGGGAACATGACGGCATGCGGACTTTTTATCTGCTGAACACCGATTGGAAAGGCCGCTCTCCGGCAGAAGCCGTCTGGAGCTGCGCAGGGAAGGATTTCGCTTTCAAGGTCCGTCATTACTGCATGGAGACACTGCACCAGTGCGGCAGCCTCGCCATCCTGCCACACTCAAATACCACAGATATCCTCGATATTCATGTGCCCGGGTCCGGCCGGACCGGCAATGTCGTTGTCGTGCAGACCACCGGCCCGGACGTGCTTGAAATCATGGATGCGGCGGCAGATCGTCGTTACGAAGTTTCCATTCCGTCCCCGGGTGTCCATCATATTGAACTCTGAGAAAGATTTTTATCGTACATTCTTGCAGATTCGGGGAATTCTTGCGAAATTTGTTAAATTCAAATCTGCAATTTATGAAATCGATAGGATCATGCATATTTTCATTGCTCCTGCTGGCAGCAGGAGCAATGTCGTGTCAAAACGCGGACGAAAAGGAGTCTGCGGCGACGGATATTATTTTCGATACCGACATGGGAAATGACGTGGACGATGCACTGGCTTTGGACATGCTCTACAAATACATGGATGAGGGCAGGATAGATCTCAAGGCTGTCGTCCTGAACAAGGAGGGGCTGGCCGGACCGGAATTTATCGATATCATGGGTACATGGTACGGCTATCCCGACATACCTGTCGGAATCATCCGCGACGGTGCCGAATGCGGTGCGGACAGCACAGCCTTTACCCGGAAGATAGCAGACATGAAGACTGAGGACGGTCGGCCGTTGTTCGCAAGAACACATTCGGACTATGGCGACTGGCCGGAATCGGTCGATCTGTACAGGAAAACATTGTCCGAAGCATCGGACACCTCGGTCGTCATAGTCTCCGTCGGTTTTTCGACGAATCTTGCGCGGCTTCTCGAGTCCGGTGCGGATGAATATTCCGATCTCTGCGGAAAAGAATTAGTGTCCAAGAAGGTAAAGGCCGTTTATGCCATGGCCGGCAGTGTCACCGATACCACGCATCATGAGTACAATGTAGTGACGGATATCCCGGCAGCGCAGAAAGTCTTTTCGGAGTGGCCGACGCCGATCATCATTTCTCCTTTCGAACTCGGCATGCAGGTATGTTATCCTGCGTCGAGCATAGAGAATGATTTCGGATGGGCCGGCCCGCATCCTGCCGTCGAGGCCTACAAGCTGTTCGAGCCGATGCCTCACGACAGACCGTGCTGGGATCTGACCGCAGTGCTGGCTGCTGTGGAAAACGGTTCTGAATATTTCTCCGTATCGCCGTCCGGCAGTATTTCCGTGACGGATGCCGGCGCTACCATATTCGAAGAGGGTGAAGGAAACCGCGCCTATCTTTTCATTTCGCCGGAGCAGGCCGAAGCCGTCAAGTCGCGCCTGATTTCACTGGTGACACGTCCTGCCGGGCAGAAATAGACGAATGATTTCGAAGAAATCCCGACTGCTTGAACAATAACACTAAAATAATACTTCTCCTGATACTGCCTTTGCTCCTGTGTGAACAGGGGCTTTATGCCTATTATTTCAGAAAAATTGGTCCGGCGCAGGGGCTGGACCAGCCTGCCGTCCTTGCGATTTATGAAGATACGCTCGGTCGGATGTGGTTTGGCTCAAGGGGGGGGGTATACCTGTATGACGGAAATACGGCTCATTCTTTCAGACCAGAGACGGCCGGACGGCAGGAAGACGGAAGCCGCTGCCTCATCGGAAACGAGGTCAGCCGCATAACGGGGGACAGGAACGGCGATGTGTTCATCCGTTCCGAACATGCGCTTGTAAAATACGATATCCGTCTTGAAACGTTCGAAGTGATACGCCCCGACAGGGTAGGCGCCTTGTCGACATTCCGCGGCAATGTCTGGTACACTGCAGGGGATTCGCTGTTCATGTACGATGCCGGGTCCGGTGCGGAGAAATTCATGAGGAAACTCGGGATTACCGATATTTTCTGCCTCTTGGTGGAAGACGGGAAACTCTGGGCAGGCACGCCCAAGGGACTGTATCTTTCCGAGAACGGAGGTCCGCTGCGGAATCTTCTGCCGAATACGGAAATCTACAGTCTGTTCAGAAGCAGCAGGAACGAGCTGTGGATAGCCTCGAGGATGAACGGCCTCTATTCGATAAGGCGGGACGGGGTCCTTCGCCAGGAGCCGTACGGAAAGGACAAGGTAGTGAGCAGCCAGATCCGCGAATTTGCCGAGGACGAGGATCAGAATATATGGTTCGGGACTTTCGAAGGGCTTCAGATATACAACCCTTATACCGATGAGTACCGGATCATCGGGGCCGACAGTTCTCTCCCGGGAGCTCTGTCTCACTCTTCGGTATTTTCCCTTTACCGCGACAGTCACAATACGATATGGGTCGGGACGTATTACGGAGGCGTGAACTATGTGAATCCTGCACGCGACATCTTTACGTATCATGTAGCTGCGGACGGCAGGGACGACTGTCTGAACTATCCCATCGTAGGGCAGATGGTCGAGGATGTACACAGAAGGCTGTGGATATGTACGGACGGAGGCGGACTGAACCGTCTCGACCTGAAGACCGGGAAATTCACGTATTTCAGGGCGTCCGATCCGAATTCCGTGCGCCATGACAACATAAAGACCGTCGCATACGACGACAGGCGGGATGTCCTGTACATCGGAACGCATACCGGAGGAATGAGCAGATACGACGGCAGGACAGGCCGCTTCTTCAACTATTCCGGCAGGCAGGGCGAGGGCCCGGGAAATATCATTTACAGCATGCTCTTCCATGACGGCAGACTGTATGTCTCCGCAAGAAACGGTCTGTGGATTCTCGATCCCGAGACCGACGGATTCGAACAGCTTCTGTCCTACGGACCTGTCCTGACATTCGACATAGATTCGCGCGGTTTCATGTGGATGGCCGACAGGACCGGACTTCTGCGTATGGATCTGAAAGGCGGCGGAGAGCCTGAACGGGTGCGTACCGACAGTTCCGACGTATCATGCAGGGTGACGAAAATCCACGAGAGCGCGAGCGGCCTCGTATATATCGCTACTTTAGGCCAGGGCGTGAAGGTCTATGACTATGAAACCGACAGTTTCAAAACCCTCAGCCGTCAGGAAAACAATCTTGCGAGCAACTATTGCTACAACCTCATGGAAACGTCGAGGAACAGCATTCTGGTTACCACCGATGCCGGACTTACTCTCTATTCTCCGTTTACCGGGCTCGGACGTCCTGTCGGAAAGACAGATGTATTTTCCACAGGCGACGGAGGCGGCATGTATGAATGTCTCGACAACCGGATTTTCATCGGCGGCATGAACGGGATGGTGTCTTTCGATGAAAGCGTGCTGTACGGTCCTGAGGCGGACGATGCCGGATTTTATTTTTCGGAACTGTATGTGAACAATTCGAGGGTATTTCCCGGAGACGGTACGGGCATACTGACGAATTCGCTGCCTTTCACCCGGGAACTCAGGCTGGCGCCGACCCGGAACAACCTGAGCATCGTCTTTGCCGTTTCGGACTACGCGACATATCCTGACAAGGGCAAATATTTCTATAAGCTCGAAGGCTTCGATTCCGACTGGAATTCAGCTGCGGCGAACAGCCTGAACTATACCAATCTGCCGCCCGGGAAATATGTCCTGAAAGTCCGTTCCGGGATAGCCGCATCCGAAGATGAAACCTATGGCGAACTGTCCGTAGTGATAGAAAAACCGTTTTACAGCCGATGGTGGGCATGGCTGCTTTACATGGTATGCCTTGCAGCCTTTTCTGTCGCCGTCTACAGAATCAGGAGAAACAGACGCGAATGGGCCGATACGCTCAGAAAGGAAAAGGAAGAGAAATCCCGCATCGAAGAGCTGAACAGGGTGAAGCTGCGCTTCTTTACGGACGTGTCCCATGAATTCAAGACGCCTTTGACGCTGATTACCGGACAGATTGAAAGTCTGATGCTTTCAGAGTCGTTTTCTCCGGCCGTTTCCAAGAGGTTGGAAAAAATCCGCGCGAATGCGGTACGTCTCAAACGCCTCATATCGGAGCTCCTGGATTTCCGCAAGCAGGAGCAGGGCTTCATGAAACTCAAGGTGGAGCAGGTCGATTTGGTGGATTTCATACAGGGAATCTGGCAGACATTCGAGGAGTATGCGCGGTCGCGGAAGATTGCATATCTTTTCGAACCGGTGGAAAAACACATCGAAGTATGGCTCGATCCCGTACAGATGCAGAAAGTAGTTTCGAATCTTCTGTCGAATGCTTTCAAATACACTCCTGACGGAGGCCGCATAGAAGTCCGGATCAGGAGGATGCTCCGGATGGCGGAAGTGTCCGTTTCCGATACGGGCCGCGGAATTTCCGAAGAGGACAGGAAACATATCTTCGAGCGGTTTTATCGCTCCGGTGACGAATATTCCGTGTCCGGAGCAGGCATAGGGCTGGCGCTTTCCATGGGAATAGTAAAGGCTCATAAGGGAAGTCTGGATGCCGCGGGCGAGCCGGGCAATGGCAGTGTCTTTACCCTTGGACTGCTGCTCGGCAACGACCATTTCTCCCGTGAAGAACTCGAACATTCGAAGGTCGGATATTCCGTCGACAGGGATTATGCTCTGATGATGCAGACTGAAACCATGTCTGACGATGCTACCCCTCAGGATGAGAACGGGCAGGGCTATGCAGAGGACGGAAAGCCGACGGTACTGATAGTGGATGACGATGCCGGTATGGTAGAGCTGCTCGAGCAGATATTCTCGCCGTCATACAGGGTATACACGGCCCGTGACGGTCGGAAAGGCCTGTCCATGACAGGCGAGCTTCTTCCGGATATCGTCCTGAGCGACGTGATGATGCCCGGAATGTCCGGGAGGGAGCTTTGCCGCAGGATAAAGGCAAACATAGAGCTGAGCTACATACCTGTAGTACTCTTGACCGCCAGCGATTCCCCGGAGGAGAAGATGATGGGCTACATGTACGGAGCCGACGATTATATCTATAAGCCGTTCAATGTAAAACTGCTTCTGGCCCGGTGCGATAACCTTGTGAAAAACAGACGGCTCCTTCTCGGGCGCCGGGCTGCCCTTCCTGCCGGTTCTTCCCGGGTGTCGGAAGGCATGAAGGCCTCGGACAAGGCCTTGGTGGAGAAAGCCGCGGAGATAATCAGACGGAATTTCGACAATTCGGATTTCGACATGGACTGTCTTGCGGACGGGCTGAACATGAGCCGTACGAAAATGTTCGCATTTTTCAAATCGGCATTGGGCGTCACGCCGAACGACTTTACTCTCAACCTCAAAATGGAGGAGGCTGCCCGCATGCTTGCGGAAGCGCAGGATGCCAATATCTCCGAAATCTCGTATGCCCTGGGCTTTTCTTCGCCGCGCTATTTCAGCCGCTGCTTCAAGGCGTACTACAATGTCTCACCACAGCAATACCGCAGAAACAGCCGCAGCTGAACGGCACATTTTATCCGGAAATGTGCACTTTTCGTACACTATACGTCCGTGATACCATATCAGGATTATTTGTGGAAGTGAGATTCTGCCTATTGGCTTACTTCGCGGCAGAACATTAATTAACACTGAACTCATGAAAAATAAAATGTGTTTGCTTGCAGTCGCATTGCTTCTCATGTTTTCGTGGAATGTCGGTGCCGACACTTCCGCTTCGCGTGAGGCGATGCAGCAAAGCGAGGAACAAGTGTCCGGTGTCGTAGTAGACGAGTACGGTCCCGTGGCCGGAGCCGCCATCAGGGTAAAGGATCTTCTCGTCGGAACGATCACGGACGCTGACGGAAAATTCTCCATCGGTCTTTCGGAGGGAGCGGTCCTCGTCGTTTCTTTCTTAGGATATCAGGACAGGGAAGTGGTCTGGCATGGCGAGGACAACCTGACCATAAAGCTCGAACCCGACTCCGAACTCTTGGATGAAGTGCAGGTGGTCGCCTACGGTACTGTCAAGAAAGTGACGGTCACCGGAGCCATTTCTTCCATGAACAGCAGCGATGTGATGAAGACTCCTACCGGAAGTATAACCAACGCGCTCAGCGGTAAAATCTCCGGACTTGCGAGCGTGCAGTCGAAAGGACAGCCGGGAGAGGATGACGCCACCCTTTATGTCAGAGGCGTAGGCTCCCTGTCGACCGATCTTTCTTCTCCTTTAGTTCTCGTGGACGGTGTGGAGCGTTCTTTTTCACAGCTCGATCCGAACGAAATCGCTGACATCACGGTCCTGAAGGACGCTTCGGCTACGGCAGTCTTCGGAGTCCGCGGCGCGAACGGCGTGATTTTGGTCACGACCAAACGAGGCGAGGAAGGAAAGGTGAAAATCAACGTTTCGACTTCGTATGCGGTCCAGATTCCTACCAGAATCCCGGAATTCGCCGACAGCTACGACTATGCGGTCACCTACAATCAGGCGGCTCTCGAAAGCGGAACGCCGGAAGCTGACCTCCCGTTTACCCCGGCCATGATAGAAGGCTACAGAACGCATTCCTCTCCTTATGTATATCCAGATGTCGACTGGGCGGACCTGATGCTCAGAAAGGCTGCCTTGCAGACCCAGCACAACTTCACCATGTCCGGAGGAACGAAGACCGTCAGGTATTTCGTGTCTCTCGGCGCATATACGCAGGAGGGTTTGTACAGGGTGTATGAAACGGACTACAACAGCAACTACAGGTACAACCGTTACAACTACCGTATCAACCTCGACGTGGATATCACGAAAAGCACCCTGATGAAAATCAATCTCGGCGGACGGCTGAGCAACCAGCGTACCCCGAACTACAACAACGCCACGAGTACCGACCTCGGTAAATTTTTCCAGGAAATATACAATACCGTGCCTTTCATTTCTGCCGGAATAGTGGACGGAAAATACGTCAAGGTGGATTCGAGACTGCTTCCGTCGAGTTTCAATACTACGGATCCCCTCCAGAACATCTACGGACGCGGCTACCGTGTCGCCCTCGGAAATACCTTGAATTTCGACTTCATACTGGAGCAGAAGTTGGATTTCATCACGAAAGGTCTCAACCTTTCATTGAAGGCATCGTACAACAGCGGCGTCACGCAGACGAAAACACGGGAAGGCTGGGGAGACATGTACGAAGCCGGAATAGACTCCGAAAACAATGTCTACCTGTCGAAAACCCAGGAAAAAACCACCCTGTCGTATTCCGAGTCCTACGGCCTGTCTCGCGACTGGTACGTGGAGGCTGCCTTGAACTACGCCCGGGATTTCGGACATCATCACGTGTCTGCGCTTGCGATGTACAACCAGTCCATGAAATATTATCCTGCCGGAACATATCAGGGGATTCCGCGTGCATACGTAGGCTTTGTCGGCAGGGTGACATACGACTACGACACCCGTTACATGGCTGATTTCAGCGTCGGCTACAACGGCTCGGAGAACTTTGCGCCCGGACAGCGTTTCGGCCTGTTCCCGGCCGGCTCCATAGGCTGGATCATCACCGAAGAGAAATTCATGGAGCCTCTCAAGCCATGGCTCAGCTATCTTAAACTCAGGGCGTCTTACGGTATTGTCGGTAACGACAACACCGGCGACAATGCGAGATTTCTCTATCTTCCGGACTCATGGACGATTACCGGCGACGGCAAAGGCTATAGTTTCGGCACGGGAAACTCCTCGAATGTTCCGGTAGCCGCCGAGTCGAAAATCGGAAATCCGAACGTTACCTGGGAGACAGCGGCGAAGCAGAACTACGGTGTGGACCTCCAGCTTTTCGACCACAGGCTGAAAGCATCGTTCGACTACTTCATAGAGCACAGAAGAAATATCCTCATATCGCAGAAAACGCGTCCGAGCTATCTTGCGATGCAGCTGCCTACGATGAATCTCGGAAAGGTGGACAACAAGGGTTATGAAATCAGCGTCAAGTGGGAAGACCGGGTAAAGGATTTCTCCTACTACGTCGGAGTAAACCTTTCGTACGCCAAAAACACCATCGTGTTCCAGGATGAAATACCTCAGGAATACGACTGGATGATGGCTACCGGCAAACCTGTGGGAACGTATTTCGGCTATCAGGCAGATGGATTCTTTACCGAGGAAGAGGCTGCGAGATACGAGACTGAAAAAGGAAAGACCATGCCGGACTACGGCGACGGCATGTCGTTCAAGGCCGGAGACGTGAAATACAAGGACCTGAACGGGGACATGAAGATAGACTACAGGGACAAATCGGCTATCGGCTATCCGATTTACCCTCTGTTTACCGGCGGTCTGAATCTCGGTTTCACATACAGGGGCTTCGATCTCAGCATGACCTGGACAGCTGCTACCAAGACTTCCCGCATGCTGGAACAGATATGGAGAATCCCGTTCGGAGAAATGAATACCCAGTCGCTTCTCCAGTATCATATCGACAACCAGTGGACTCCGGAAAAAGGCGATGCGTCTAAAGAGCCGAGAATCTCTTTCGAGAACAAAAGGCACAACTATGAAGATTCGGACCTCTGGCTCAGGGATGCTTCCTATCTGCGTCTCAAGAATATGGAAATAGGCTATTCTCTGCCGGCCAACGTCATCAAGAAAATGAAGCTCAGCCAGTTCAGAATATATGTTTCAGGTTTCAATCTGCTCACGTTCGACAAATTGAAAATATTGGATCCGGAGCAGACCAATACCTATAGCGGAGACTATCCGTTGGTCAAGGTAGTGAATTTCGGATTGAAACTCGGTTTTTGACAAAAAGGAGAATGATATGAAAAGAATTGTTCGTTATATATTGCTGGCAGCGGTATCCATGGCTGCCCTCTCATGCGAAGACTTCGATCTCGGAGACTCATTCCTTCAGAAACCGCCGAGTGTGGACATCACCATAGATACCGTGTTTTCGAATGCCGAGTATGCCCGCAGGGTGTTGTGGAACAGCTATGACAAGCTCCCGTTCGGACTTCCGATTACCGGCAGGAAAACAGTGATGAACAAAGGTACCGTAGAAGGCCTGACGGACCTTGCCCATACTGCCGTAAACGACTCCGGAGAAAGACAGGTGTACTATCCGGGAAGATACAGCGCCGACATCGAGAACGGCAGTATCAGTACGTCGACGGTCAGCAAATACAGATTTACCGAATTCGGCGCGTGGGACGGCATCAGGCATGCCTGGCTGTTCTATGAGAATGTGGACAGGGTGCCGGACATGACCGATTCCGAAAAGAACAGGCTGAAGGCCGAGGCAAAAATCCTCGTGGCGGTTTTCTATGCCGACATGTTCCGTCACTACGGAGGACTTCCGCTTTTGGACCACAGCATAGATATCGAGGAGGAGAATCTTCCTGTCAGAAGTACCGTGGAGCAGACCGTGAATTTCATAGTGAAACTCTGCGATGAAGCCATCGCATGCGAAGATCTGCCGTGGAACATCCCTTCCTCCGAACTTTCGAACTGGGCCGGAAGGCTGACGAAGGCATCCGCATACGGATTGAAAGTGAGAGTGCTGCTTTTCGCTGCAAGCCCGCTTTTCAACTCTGACGAGCCATACCTCTCCGGAGAGGCTTCCTCCAAATATCTGACATGGTACGGAAACTATGATGCAAGTCGCTGGCAGGCTGCCGCCGATGCTGCAGAAGACTTTTTCAAGGCCATAGAAGAAAACGGATACTACAAACTCGTGGAGGTCGGGGACTATTCCACCAAGAATTACCGCGAGGCGTTCCGGGAGGCCTATTATCAGAGAGGAAGCACGGAAATGCTCATAGAGTCCCACAGGAACTACTACATGATGACCCAGGAAGAACTGATAATGCAGAGTATCCGCTGGGGCGGCTTCTGTCCGACCAAGGAATATTTCGAAATGTTCTCCATGGCTGACGGTACCGATTTCGATTGGGACCTTTACGGAACGGACCCGTTCGTAAACAGGGATCCCCGTTTGGCGGAAACCATTCTTTTGGATGGAGACGACTACAGGGGTACGCCGGTAGAGACGTTCATAGAAGACCCGGCCGACCCGACCAATTATCCGCAGGGAAAACATATAGGCGCATGGCCGTTCGATGCCATAAGCTTGGAGAACGGATTCGGCCTTTATAAGTTCGCCCTCGACCGCGCCGGCTCGCTCTACAACGGCAGAAGATGCATCTGGCCCATCCTGCGGCTTGCCGAAATCTATCTGTCATACGCCGAGGCTCTGAACGAACTCGACCGTACGGACGAGGCATATCCGTACGTAAACGCAGTCCGCGCCAGAGTCGGCCTTCCACCTCTTGAAAATCTGACGAAAGAAGAATTCAGGGAAGCCCTTCTCAGGGAAAGAGCCTGCGAGTTCGGCTGGGAAGAAGTCCGCTTCTTCGACCTGATACGCTGGAAAAGATCGGATATTTTCTCCAAGCATCTGCACGGCATCAAACTGTACAGGAACAAGAATACGGGAGAATACCGCTGCGACCCGTATCAGTTGGAAGAGCGCGCATGGCAGAAGCCGGGAGGATTTTCACCGGCATACTATCTCAGCGCCTTCCCTTCCGACGAAGTGAACAAAGGGTACGGACTGATACAGAATCCCGGATGGGAATAATGTCAGGACATATTGCAACAATAGAATCGAATGAATATGAAGAAACACATGATATTGTTATTGCCTGCGGCAGTTCTGTCCGGAATGATTTCGTTTGCCGCGACGCCGGACAGTACGTCTCTGTCCAAGATAGAGTACGGCCGCAGCGTGGAAGTGGACAGGAACGAGGCTTCCGCCGCCGTGTCTTCGGCAGGAGAGTCGTCATTGTCTCACAAGACAAGCATCAATCCGTCCAATCTTCTTTACGGCCTCATCCCGGGCCTGCAGGTCCTGCAGAATGCAGGGAATGCGTGGGATGACGGAGCCACTCTGTATGTCAGAGGCATAGGAACTTCGGGTACGGCAGCCCCGCTGATTCTCGTGGACGGATTCGAACGTTCGTTAGATAAAATCAGCAGCAGGGACATCGAATCCGTGACAGTCCTGAAAGATGCGGTATCCACAAGCCTTTACGGCATGAGAGGTGCGAACGGCGTGGTGTTGATAACTACCAGAAGAGGCTCGGAAAGCGCGCCACAGATAGACTTCTCCTATCAGTTCAACATGGGGACCCCGCGGAATATCCCGACGATGGTGAACGGATATACTTTCGCGCACGCCCTGAATGAAGGCATGACGAACGACGGCTCGCGTCCGAGATACACCGATGCCGAACTGCGTGCGTTCTATTACGGTACTTATCCGGACTTCTATCCGGATGTGGACTGGTGGCAGGAATCCGTCAGGGACCATTCCTACGGAAACGACGTCTCGCTGACAGCGCACGGAGGAGGCAAGACCGTAAAATACTACGCACAGCTGAACTATCTGAATGACAACGGCATCTTGAAACCGGTAGATACCAATGAAGGCTACTCTTCACAGTTCAAGTACTCGAAGATGAATATCAGGACGAATCTCGATATAGCCATCAGCAAGACCACACGCGCAAAACTGAACATGTTCGGCAGCTTTTCGGAGCAGAACAGACCCGGACAGACTGCGGATGCGATTTTCTCCGCCTTGTACAAGGTGCCTTCGGGAGCATTTCCTGTCAAGACGGCCCACGATGTCTACGGAGGTACGACGACCTATTCGAACAACCCTGTCGCTGTCATTGCCGGCTCTGGCTATGTCCGGGCACAGGAGCGGACTCTCTTTGCCGACCTCGACATCGAGCAGGATCTGGATTTCATCACGAAAGGTCTCGCTATAGGAGTGAGGGCTGCCATAGACAACTACACCACCTATCAGGACAGCAACACCAAGAATTTCGCGTATGAAGCCGCCACCATGGACATGACGAGCGGAACGCAGAGATATTCGATGCTGCGCAATGAGGGTACCCTCTCTTTCAGCAAAGGCGTGACCGAATCGTCCAACCATTTCAACTTCGAGACCCGTCTGAGCTATGACAGACAATGGACTGACCATAAACTCTCAGGTCTTCTCATGTACTCCATGGACAAAAATACTGTCAATACCCAGAACGCGTCGAGGGCATTCATGGACATCATAGGTCAGGTGCATTATGCGTTCAAGGGCCGCTACATACTGGATTTCTCCATGTCGGGAACGGCATCGAGCGTACTCGAGCCTGGTCACAGATGGGGCGTATTTCCGGCAGTCGGCGCCGCATGGCTGCTTTCCGAGGAGCCGTTCATGAAAAGCAGCTGGCTCGACCTTTTCAAGATCAGGGCATCATACGGTATCTCGGGCATGGCCGATTACGACCTGAACCTGTATCGCAACCAGTACGGCAGCTCTGACGCCTACTTCTTCGGGGAGACATTCTCGAAACTGTACGGACTTAAGGAAACCGTGCTCGGCATATCCGGTCTCACATACGAGAAGTCCCACAAGGCGGATTTCGGTATCGATTTGGGAATTTTCAACAGGCTTGCTCTCACTGCAGACGTATTCTACGACCACAGGACCGATATCCTGACCGATGCATCCGGTGTGACTTCCTCTGTATTGGGTATCAGTGTCCCGAAGGTGAACAACGGTGTCATCGACAACTACGGAGCGGAAGCATCCTTGAACTGGAATGACAGGATAGGGGATTTCTCGTACAATATCGGAGGCACCTTCTCCTATGTCAGGAGCAAAATCATCTCCATGAACGAGCAGTACCGCCCGTACGACTATCAGAGACGCACCGGTCTTCCTGTCAACCAGATTTTCGGTTACGTGGTCGAAGGCATTTACCAGAATCAGGAGCAGATAGACAACAGGGAAGTCAAACAGTACCTCTCCGACGTCTATCCCGGCGACCTGATGTTCGAGGACCTGAACGGAGACTACAGGATAGATGAAAACGACATGAAGGCGATCGGCTACAACAACGTCTGCCCTGAAATATATTATTCGTTCTGGGTAGGTGCCGAATACAAGGGCATAGGACTTTACGCCCTGTTCCAGGGTGCCGGGAACTACAGCGCCATACTTTCGGTAAACAGCGTGTACCGTCCTCTGATAAACAACAACACCGTATCGGCCCATTACTACAAGAACCGCTGGACTCCTGAAAATCCGGATGCGAAATATCCGAGACTGACATACGCCGGCTCGGCCAATAACTACAACAACAATACGCTCTGGGTGGCTGATGCCTCTTTCCTCAAACTGCGTACTCTCGAGCTGAGCTACCGGCTGCCGGAATCGGTCCTCGAAAAGACCGGGGTTCTCAAGGGACTGAGTGTTTTCGCCCGTGCCCACGACCTCTTCTCATGGCATCGTTTGGAGCCTATGGACCCGGAGAATGTGGATGACGGACATCCTCTGATGACACAGTGTACATTCGGAATAAACCTCAGTTTCTAAAATGGATTCTATTATGAGAAAAAAGATATTGAAATACGGACTTGCAGTCATTTTACCGGCAGCCTTTGCCGGCTGCAATTTCCTCGACTGCGACGAGTCTTCCATTTATACGAAAGATGAGATACTCGAAAGCTACGAACGTACCAAGCAGTTGGTGACGAACGTCTACGCATATCTGCCGAACGGATTCTGCAACATCGACGGAGCCATGCAGGAAGCCGCTACCGATGATGCCGTCCATGTTTACCGGACATCCGACATTTACCGTTTCATAGACGGGACATGGGGCCCGGACCACACTGTAGACGACGTATGGTCCCACTATTACGCCGGCATCCGCAATGCCAACAGATTCATAGCGGAAGGCACGGGCCTGACCTTCGAGGAATGGGAAAACAGCGACGAATATGAAAACTGGATGAAAGAATATCAGTATTATGAGAACGAAGTCCGTTTCCTGAGAGCCTATTTCTATTTCGAACTCATCCGCCGCTACAGAAACGTCCCTTTGGTGATGGAAGTCCTCGAGCCTGATCAGGTGAATGAACTCAAACAGGCTTCATTCGACGAAGTGGCGCAGTTTATTGTGGACGAGTGCGAATATCTCGGAGAAAAGGGCCGTCTTCCCGAAAGCTATGCGTCGGGATTCTACAACAACGAAATCTGCCGCGTCACCCGCGGTGCAGCCTTGGCCCTGCGTTCACGCATGACCCTCTATATGGCGAGCCCGCTCTACACTGCCGACAACAAGGCAAAGTGGAAAACGGCAGCCAAGGCAGCATACGACATCATCGGCAATGCTTCCGAACTCGGGTGCTCGCTTTCTCCTTATTCCCAGCTTTTCGGAGCAGACAACCATACGAAGCCGGAAGTATTCCTGGCCCGCCCGGTAGGTGAGAACGGGAACTTCGAAAAGTACAATTACCCTATCGGAGTCACCGGAGGCCAGACATCCACCTGCCCTACCGAAAATCTCGTGGAATCTTACGAGATGACGGACGGTTCGAAATTCGACTGGTCGAACGACGGGATGAAGGCTTCCCCATACGAGAACAGGGATCCGAGACTGTCCATGACGGTAGCGTACAACGACATGCCTTGGCCGAAGAACAATCTCGAAATATACGAGGGCGGCTCCAACGGTCTTCCGATCAACAATGCTACCGTCACCGGATACTATCTGAAAAAGTATCTGAACAACGAAATCAGTTTCGATGCCGGAAGCACGGCAACGGCGAGACATCACAACTGGATACTTTTCCGCTACGGAGAAATCCTTCTGAACTATGCCGAGGCCATGGTAAACGCTTTCGATTCTCCGGACTACACGGATGCCGAATTCCCGATGAGCGCCTTGGATGCGGTCAATGCCCTGAGAGCCCGCTCTGACGTGAACATGCCTCCTTATCCTTCGGATATTTCCAAGGACGATTTCATCGAGCGTCTCAAAAACGAGAGGCGTGTGGAATTAGCGTTCGAAGGCCATCGTTTCTGGGATGTCAGAAGATGGAAGGACCTCGATGAAACGACCAAGATATACAGGGTCGAAGTGTCGAGACAGCAGAACACGTTCTTCTATGAAAAGTCTCTGTACGAGACCCGGTCGGTGAACGACTGCATGTATTTCTATCCGATATCGAATGCCGAAATTTACAAGAACGGAAACCTGATTCAGAATCCGAACTGGTAGAATGATGACAAGATGCGTATTCATAATCATGGCGGCGGCCTGTGCGATAGCCTGCTCATCCGGCAGCGCTCTCGAGCGGAAAGATTTTTCCATGACGGAAAGGGCTTTCTGCACTGCGGAGCGTCAGATGACGGGGCAGTTGAAAACACTCGGCGACTGCGCTGAATTTCCGCACTCTTTGAGAGATGGAGCCGTCTACTGCACGAAGATGACGGACTGGACCGAAGGCTTTTTCCCCGGATGTCTGTGGTATCTGTACGAGCATACCGGCGGACAGAAGTGGAAAAATGCCGCAGCAAGATGGACGGAGAGTCTCGAGCCGATGAAGAAATTCACCGGAGACCATGACATCGGCTTCCTGACCATGAGCAGTTTCGGAAACGCGTACAGATTGACGGGTGAGAAGAAATACGCCGATGTGCTGGTCGAGGCCGCGAATTCGCTTTGCGAAAGATTCGATGAGAATGTAGGATGCATAAAATCATGGAATTACAAGAAATCATGGAACGATGACGAGTGGTTTTTTCCTGTGGTCATCAGCAATATGGCGAATCTCGAACTGCTGTATTTCGCTGCGAAAGCGACCGGAAATCCAGAATACGCGGAGATTGCCGACAGGCATGCGGAAAAAACGATGGAATCTCATTTCCGGGAAGACGGAAGCTGCTATGAGGTGGTGAATTTCGACAAGAATACCGGAGAGCCGCTTTCGAAAGGCTCGTACCAGGGTTTTTCCGATGATTCTGCATGGGCGAGGGGACAGGCATGGGCCGTTTACGGCTTCACTATGGCATACAGGGAGTCCGGCAGACCGGAGTTTCTCGAAACCGCGGAAAAGGCTGCTTCATTCTGGCTCGGTCATGGGAATCTGCCTGAAGACGGTATCCCGTACTGGGATTTCGATGCCGGACGTCCCGGATACAGCCCGGGCTGGAACTATGATTCATTGAAATACGCTGTCGTGCCGAGGGATGCTTCGGCAGCCGCCATTGCCGCTTCGGCATTTCTGGAACTGTCCAGGCATTCTTCCGAGCCGGACAGATACTTCAGGGCCGGGGAGCATATTCTCGAGACACTGTCGTCTCCGGAATATCTGGCGGAGCCCGGGACCAACGGCGGATTCATCCTGAAACATTCCGTGGGTACCTTGCCGAAAGACGAGGATGTGGATGTGCCGCTCGTGTACACGGACTATTATTATTTGGAAGCATTGAACAGATACGAAAAACTGAAATAATTGCAACGCTATGATTAATACTGGATTGATATCAAAAAACTTTATTGCCTGCATCTTCGCGGCTTCGCTGCTGTGTGCCGGCTGCGAAAAGGAAGAGAACGTGACTGCGCCGCCTCCCGAGGACATACAGGTTTCGTACGGTGACTACGAATTGGTATGGAGCGAGGAATTCGACTATGAAGGTCTGCCTGCGGAAAATACCTGGGTGTATGAAGAAGGATACATGCGCAACAACGAGAAGCAGGACTACAAGGTAGCGAATACCAAATATTCGAGGGTCGAGAACGGAAAACTCATCATCGAGGCGCACAACGATGTCCATACCGGAGATAAAAACGGGACGACTTACGAATTTACCCATTCATCGGCGTCTGTCACGACCAAGGGAAAGGTCGGATTCCAGTACGGCCGCTTGGACGTATCGGCCAAAATCCCGAGAGGAAAGGGAGTCTGGCCGGCCATCTGGATGAGACCCGTATACAACGATTTCGGCGGTGTCTATGCTGAAATGGACCTCATGGAATACGTCTGGGGAGACAATGTGAACCATGACATGATATGGGCGACCGTACACAATCAGGATTCTCAGGACGACAGGGAGGACCAGCAGCGGACCAATACCGTATCTTCTCCTACCTTGGATACCGAATTCCATCTTTACTCGCTTGTCTGGACCGAGACTTCCTTGGATTTCCTGTTCGACGACACTCTCGTCCTTTCTTTCGAGAAGGAGAACGATTCCTACAACCACTGGCCTTTCGACCAGCCGTTCTTCCTGATTCTGAACGTGGCCGTAGGAGGCTCGTGGGGCGGTTCCTGGGGCGTGGATGATTCCATATTCCCGGCAGCGATGGAAGTGGACTATGTCCGTTATTACAAGGAAAAAGAACAGTAGGCCATGTATCGGTTGTCAAGAATGAAATATATTTTCTCTCTGCTTCTTCTGTGTCTCGGCCTCTCCTGTCATGCATATACCGAAAGGAATATCATCGGGAAGAGAGCCGGCAGCATGGAAAGACTCAGGGAATGCGTAGTGGCCGACCAGTCCTGGATCACGTATCCCGACTACAGGGACAGAGCCGGCTGGGATGAATTTCTCGGAGATTCTCTCAGGAACGTGCTTGTGAGCGAAGGGGAAAAGCTCCTCGACTATGACTGGCATCTGATAAAGGCTACGGACTATCTCGAGTACGGCAGGAGCGGAAACATCGCCGTGATGGAAACTCCGTATTTCGAGAACAGGAGGAACATAAACATCCTGATGCTTGCCGAATTGGCGGAAGGAAAGGGCCGTTTCATCGACCAGCTTCTGAACGGGGTATTCTACAGCTGCGAGATGACTACCTGGGCAGTCTCGGCTCATCTCAAATATCAGAAACCCAAGTGTATCCTGCCGGATTACAGACGGCCTGTCTTCGACCTGGCTGCCGGTGACTATGCTTCGATGCTGTCCTGGGTGTACTGGTTTTTCCATGAGGAATTCGACAGGATAGACCCGGTGATTTCCCTGAGACTGAGGGATGTCCTGCAGGAAAGGGCGTTGGATGCCTATATGGAAAACGACGAATGGTGGATGGCTTCGAAAGAATTCGAGCCTGGAGATGTGATAAACAACTGGAACCCCTGGTGCAATTCCAATGCCCTGCAATGTTTCCTTCTGCTCGAAGACGATCCCGATGTCGTAGCCGAAGCGATGTGGAAAAGCATCCGGTCCGTCGACAAGTTCCTGAATTTCGTGCATGCGGACGGAGCCTGTGAAGAGGGGTCCACATACTGGACTCATGCCGCCGGCAAAGTCCTCGATTATCTGCAGTTGCTCGAAGCAGGCACCGGCGGAAAGATATCCGTTTTCGACGAACCTTTGATCCGCAGCATGGGAGAATACATCAGCCGGACATATATCGGGAACTGCTGGGTAGTGAACTTCGCCGATGCTTCACCGAGATACAAGGGAGAGCCTCATCTGACATACCGGTACGGAAAGGCGGTGGGGAGCAGGGAAATGATGGATTTTGCGGCATATCTCAAGAAGATGAACGGTGCGTCCGTCCCGTTGGACAGGGGAGATACCTACAGGGCGTTGCAGGCTGTTTCCATTGACAGGGAAATTTCCGAAGCCGAGCCTGTGCACAGACTGTCCGAAGCGGTGTGGTATCCGGAGACCCAGGTCTGCTATTTCTCCGACAGCTCCGGCATGTTCGCCGCCATGAAAGGAGGTCACAACAACGAAAGCCATAACCACAACGACATAGGCTCTTTCATCCTTTATTTCGATGCCTCTCCGGTATTCATAGATGTCGGTGTCGGGACTTATACGAGGCAGACTTTCAGCGACGAACGCTATTCCATCTGGACGATGCAGAGCAGCTGGCACAGCGTGCCGGAAATAAACGGTGCGGCTCAGAAAAACGGATATGAATACAGGGCCGGAAATGTGGCCTGTTATCCTGAAAAACGGAAGTTCACCCTCGATATCGCCGGAGCATATCCGGAGTCCCCGGCTGAAAGATGGATACGGACCTTTGCGATGAAAGACGGAAAGTTCACGATAGAAGATTCTTTTGTTGTCGGGAATCCGACAACATCCAACAAGGTCTTTTTCATGGTCGCCGGAAAACCGGACATATCCGCATCCGGCAAAGTCGTCATTGCCGCGGAAAGCGGCACCCTCATCCTCGAATATCCTTCGCATATGAAACCCGAGGTGGACGAAGTCCTTTTGGAGGATCCGAAACTGTCGAATGTCTGGGGCAGTAAAATTTACAGGATAGTTTTGACCGACAACAAAA
This sequence comes from uncultured Bacteroidales bacterium, assembly GCA_944323295.1. Classification (GTDB taxonomy): domain Bacteria; phylum Bacteroidota; class Bacteroidia; order Bacteroidales; family UBA932; genus Cryptobacteroides. The sequence goes on from CALUSD010000023.1 coordinate 25,326, forward strand.
TACGAAAAACAGGGAACTACAGGTTCTCGATATGTGAATCCAAAAATCAGGCTGAAATATGAAAACACGTTTGGAAACAATAAACAGCATGACAGCATTCTGTCTGTCCGGAGTTCTTGCCTGCCTTGGCGCCTGTACTCCGGAAACAGGCAGGACCGATACCGGATTTCCGTCCGATATCGAAATGGCTTTTTCCGCCTCTGCCGAGGACTGGGGCTATGGAGAAGAGGGAAATATCTGGCATGGCGGGGAAACATTCCTGGTCCGTCTCGACGGTCAGGAGAAAAGATATGTCATTTCGGATGCCACATCCGGAGTTCTTTCGGCCGACGGTATGGAGCCGTTCTACTGGAAAGACAACAAGGATGTAGTCATAGATGCCTGGTATCCTTATCAGGAGGGGGAGATGCCGGAGGTCACGGTCAAGGCTGACCAGAGCACTGTCGAAGCATATCGTGCGAGCGACTTCATCGCGGCGCTCGAGACTCCGGTGAGCATATCCCTGAGCACTTCTCCTCTCGAATTTGCCCACAGGGTGGCCAATATCGTGGTAAATCTCGACATGGCGGCCGGCGTGGCTCCCGAAACCGTGACAGTCCGGCTGATGAATGTCGCCGGGACGGATGCAGGCAGCGAGATCATCCCGTATCGCGACGGTACGGTATTCATGGCCATGGTCCCGCCTCAGGACATGCAGGACAAACAGTTCATCAGCATAGAGGCTGGAGACTATTCATTGGTGTACACGCCTGAAAGTTTCCGGGACGGATATCTGCGGGCGGACAGACAGTATGTCCTGACTTTCGCCATAGAGCAGGATAGCATAGAATTCATCGAGTCTTCCGGGAATCCTGAATGGGGACTCGAAGGAGAAGAGGAAGTCGGAGCCGTGGAGAGCGGTTCGTAAGCCGGAAACGGAATCGGGTTTAACGCACTATAAATCGAATGAGTATGAAAAACACAGCTTTTATAATATTCATGTTTGCCCTCGGGCTTTCAGCCGTGCAGGGATGTCAGGAAGCCGAACAGCCGGAAGAGAAGAAAACAAGCGATATCCTGCTCGAGGTCAGGGCTTCATGTCTCGACTTCATCGAAACCGGACAGACTGCCGTGCCGTCCGTTTCGGCTTTTGAAGCCGGCGACACGATAGGGGTTTACGGTATGGATACGGACGGAAGCATACTTTCCGGCTGTCGGAACGTTCCTTTCGTCTATGACGGCGTGTCCGACTGGGAGGGGAAAGTATATTATTATGACGGAGCCGTTTATTTTGCATATTTCCCGTATCGTAAAAGCGTATCGTCTCTGAAAACGCTTTCCGAAATCGAAGATGTCTTCGTCAAGGATGTCAGAACGACTGTCGACCAGAGCACTTCGGATTATCTGCGTTCATGCGATTTCATGACGGCGGAAAACATCGTGCCTGTCGACGGCGTCCTCGATTTTACGTTGTCGCGCCGCATGTCCATGGTAGAGATCACGTTTCCCGACATAGAGTATAAGGAGAGCGCGGATGCCGAGCCGTATTATACCGCGAGCGTGGGCAGCCTCGAATTCGAAGTCAATGACGTGGACGTGAAGCCGTACATGGCCGCACACGGAGTTTACCGGTATATCCTCGTTCCTGGAAACAACCTCGTCTACGGGGAGTACAAGGTAGCGGGCGACTGGGCCGACTACGGAGCTGAAATAGTATTCGAGCCCGGGTGTTTGAACAGGATAGCCGTGGAGCCAGACGTGACGGAGGTTATCCACACGCTTGCAGTCGGGGATTTCTTCCTGAAATCCGGAGCGCTTCTGCCTAAGGATGCGACACTGACAGTGGCTGAGAGAGAGGAGTGTACCGGTGTCGTTTTCTGGACGGGAGACCCTACGCTTACCGATCCGGTCTTGAAGAAAGACTGGCCGGGATGCACACATGGACTTGTCGTTTCATTGGATGAAATAGAATCGATATGGTGTTCGGAGACAGCGGTCAGAGTCGATACCTGGCTTCAGGAAAATGCAAAGGAATTCACATCCATCAATACGAAACTGGATGTCGACGACAAAGTCGACAATCCTGCCATGAACACTGTCATCGGCTATAACAACACGATGGCGATAGACAACTACAACCATAACGGCCTCGCAGAGCAGTCCGACATGGTGACGGCCGTAGCCAACATCATGGATTACCGCAATGCCCACTGGTCCGACATCGGCACGAGCGGCTGGTATCTGCCTTCGATAAAGGAACTGGCTCTTCTTTATATGGGAGAGGGCGGTATCTGGGACAAGAGGAACAATATCGCTCAGGAAATCAACAAGTCCATAGGCCAGATCAATGGAGCTCCGTTGCTTACAGGGGACTACTGGTCGAGCACCGAGGCCGGCACCGGAAGCGCCCACAGAATAGAGGCGACAGGCAAGGTTACGGGAACGCGGATGGTAAACAAATACAGGATCCGTCCGGTAATGGCATTCTGAAACATTTTTAATAACATTAAATATTATGGAAAAACATTATTGTTTGAAGGCTTCTGCAATGTATGAAGCCCCTGATCTGAAAATCTGCGCAATATCCGTAGAAACCGGATTTGCAGACAGCGGCATTGGAAATTATGGAAATCCTGTATGGGAGCAGGACGGCGGGGATTTAATCATTCCTTCGGAAGAAATATATTAATGACAGTTCAACAATAAATACAATTTGAGACAATGAAAAAGATATTATTCATATTGCCTGCCTTAGCTTTGGCAGCCAGCTGTACCGAGAAAATGGAAACTCCTGCAGAAGAGCCTCAGGGACGGCTTCTCGAGATTTCCGCATCTTACTGTGACTTTTCCGATACCGATGCTCCTGCGTCCAAAGCGGTGGAGAACGGTGCCGAGACTGAATTTACAGACGGTGACGCGATAGGTGTCTTTGCTGTCGGAGCCGACGGTGCCGTCATGGAGGATTGTAAAAACGTCAAATGCGTTTATGACGAGGCTTCAAAGACATGGAGCGGCAAGGTCTACGAATATGCCGATGCCGAGTATTTCGCATATTATCCGTATTCGGAGGAGATGGCGGATGCCGGCAGTGCCGAAGATGTCATTGCCGCTTTCACGACAGCATTGTCTTCCGTAAGCGACCAGAGCACTCATGCCCTGTACACCGCCTGCGATCTGATGATTGCGCAGAATGCCGAGCCGAATATCGAGAATTCCATGCTTACTCTCCGTTTCAGCCATGCCATGTCGATGATCGAGATAACGCTTCCTCAGATAGAGTACAGGACTTCCGACGGTGCTGAGCCGTATTATTCATTACCGTCCGTATCTTCGTCGCTGACCATAGGCGGGGCGGAAGTCTCTCCGTTTGTCGTGGAGCCGGGCGTTTACCGTTACATAGTGGCTCCAGGTTCTGCATCGGTGTC
>CALUSD010000024.1 GCA_944323295.1 uncultured Bacteroidales bacterium
CTCTCCTACCTCCGCTCCATCGGCCGGCATGATTAGTAGTGCCGGGCACGTCGAGCGCAGTCGAGACATCTGTTTTGCTGTCATGTCGAGCGTAGTCGAGACATCTGCTCATAGATCGAATTGTATATTGACAGATCTCTCGACTACGCTCGAGATGACAATAAGCGGAGCCCTTGAGCGGCTCCGCTTATTGTCATTAAAGATTCTCTTTCTCGATATCCTTGAAGTAGCGGTAGGTGTTGACTTTCAGTTCTCCGGCAGCGAGCTCGTCGCAGACGATGATGCCGTGCGGATGAGCCTGGAGGGCTGAGAGTGTGCAGGCTTGCGAGTATGCGCCTTCTACCGCCTGCTGCAGTGCGCGGGCCTTTTTGTGTCCGAATGCAAGCACCAGGACTTCCTTTGCGGAGAGGACAGTGCCTACGCCTACCGTGAGAGCTAATTTAGGCACCTTGGTGATGTCGTTGTCGAAAAAACGCGAATTCACCAAAATCGTGTCGTATGTCAATGTCTTGACACGGGTCCTGGACACCAATGATGAGAACGGCTCGTTGAACGCCAGGTGACCGTCTTCTCCGACACCTCCCATGAACAGGTCGATACCGCCGGCCGCCTCTATGCGGGCTTCGTAGGAAGCGCATTCCGTGGCAAGGTCCGGAGCATTGCCGTTCAGGATATTGATGTTCTCCTTGGGAACATCCACATGGTCGAAAAAGTTCTTTGCCATGAATGAATGGTAGCTTTCCGGATGCGACTCCGGGAGGCCTACGTATTCGTCCATGTTGAAAGTGATGACGTTCTTGAAAGAAACTTCTCCGGCCTTGTTCATGCGGATGAGCTCCTTGTAGGTGGCTATCGGCGTAGAGCCGGTAGGAAGTCCGAGAACGAACGGTTTGTCCGTGACAGCGGCTTTTTCCTTGATTTTGGATACTATGTAATGTGCGGCCCAGATGGCGCCTTTGGCATCGTTTTCATTTATGATTACTCTCATATCGGTTGTGATTTAAATTATTAATCTACTGGTGGGGGGGGGTAAGAGACCGGTCTTTCGATGAAAGATGTTGGAGAGGGTGACCCAATTCGGGGCGCCCTCTCCAACGTCTTAGAACAACTTTACAAATACCTCGATGGCCTGATATTCCGCCATGCCGAGTTCATTGTAGAGACGGGCGGTGTTCTGCGTCCTGTCTTCGGCTCTCTGCCAGAATTCCCGTGAATCGTCTCCAGGGAACGGTACGATATCTTTCTGCGAGACGTGACGGTAAATCGCATGACGCTTCTTGATGAGTTCGTCCGGGCTGAGCGGCACTGCCATGTCCACTTTGCCGAGTTCCCACTCCATCCATGCTCCGCGGTACAGCCAGACATGGCATTCTTTCAGCCATGATTCGTTCTTGAGCTGTTCCAAAGCCGCAAGTACGGCTTCCGTGCACACCCTGTGGGTCCCGTGCGGGTCTGCCAAGTCGCCTGCCAAATAAATCTGATGCGGTTTTACCTTGTTCAGAAGCTCTTTGATGATATCTATGTCGGCCTGTGTCCGCTGACCTTTCTTGATGCCTCCGGTTTCATAGAACGGCAGGTTGAGGAAGTGTGCATTGGTGTTTTCGTTCAGTCCGAACGACCTTACCGCAGATCTGGCCTCCGCACGGCGGATGGCAGCCTTTATGTTGAGAAGAGGCCTCGGCTCCGGCTCTCCCGGTTTCTTCGATGCCACGATGGCCTTCACTTCGTCGAACTTGTCTGCAAATCCGAGTTCGTGTGCCGTATCCATGTGCTGGAGCACCACGTCATCATGCACCGCCACATTGCCGGAAGTCTCGTAAGCCACATGCACGTCATGTCCCTGCTCCACCAAGCGGATGAATGTACCTCCCATCGATATCACGTCATCGTCGGGATGCGGAGAGAAGATGACGACTCTCTTGGGGAACGGAGCGGAGGATACCGGACGTGTGGAATCGTCTGCATTCGGTTTTCCTCCCGGCCAGCCCGTAATGGTATGCTGCAGGTCGTTGAAAACATCTATGTTTATCTTGTCGTATGCTCCTTTCTGCTCGAGAAGTTCTCCGAGAGAATTCTGTATGTAGTCCTGATGGGTCAGCTTGAGAATCGGCTTGTGTACCGTTTCGCAGAGCCATACCACAGCCTTTCTTATGAATTTAGGAGTCCATTCGCACGGACCTACAAGCCAGGGGGCCACGATTCGGGTCAGCAGGCTGGCGGAGTTGTCGTCCGTGTAGAATGTGATGTTTTCGTGTCTCTGGAGGAAAGATGCCGGACATGCTGCAGTGACCGGTCCTTCGACTATTTCCTTTACGGCATTGGCCTTGTCTTCGCCCCAGGCCATCAGAATGATTTTCTTTGCGCTCATCATGGTCGCGATTCCGATGGTGATGGCTGTCTTCGGGGTGTCGGCTATATTGCCGTTGAAATTGCGCGACTGCGCCTTCCTCGACTTGTATGACAGAAGCACCGTTCGTGTGCGGCTTTTTTCCGACGAGCCGGCTTCGTTGAATCCGATTTGTCCCTGCTCTCCTACGCCTATTACCAAAAGATCGAGATTCGATGCGGCTTTATCGTATTCCGCACAGTATGCGGATATCTTGTCCTTTGCGACAGTCCCGTCAGGAATGTGGATGTTTTCTTTCCGCAGGTCCACATTGTTCAGAAATTCTTCGTGAAGCCTGTGATTGCGGCTCTGGGCCTCTCCCTTTCCTATCGGGTAGTATTCGTCGATGCTGAAAACCTCTACGTCGGCGAAAGATACGGCCCCTTCCTTGTATTTGGCTGAAAGCTCCCTGTACAGACTGACCGGAGTGGTGCCTGTCGTGAGACCGAGCTTGAATTTACCGCCCGTATGACTCTTGATGGCGGAAATGATGGTGTCCGCTATTTTCTGACTTGCATCTTCCTGATCCTCATATATTTCAGCCGGAATTTTTTCGTAGCTGTGAAGAATGTCGGCAGGCAGGTCTTTTTCGATAAGGCCTCCGTCTTTCGGTAAGGTAAAGTGTTTCATAATCTATGTGTTTTATAGTTAATTCGATGAAATCTCACAAATTTAAAAACAGTTTTGAAATTTGTCAAGACAAATTGACCGTCGATGCCAAAGCCGCCAGGATGAAGGCATGAAGATAGTCTGCGAGGGCTATTCTGAGATCTTTAAGCACTGCCTGCAGGCTGTTGTCGACTTTCTTTACGGAAATGTCGAGGGCTTCTGCTATTTCCTTGTAACTCATGCCGTCCACCCTGCTTTTGATATAGACCAACCTCAGTAGGGGGGGGTAATTTTCAAGTCGATCCCTGCAAATGCCGAGGATATCCTCCACGTAGAGTTCCGCCGGATTGCAGCTTTCCATCGCTTTGGTATAGAACTCCATGGCGGACTGCTCGCGCTGTCTGATATTGTCATGGACGTTCTTGTGGGAGGCGGAATCGCGTCTGTAGTTGACGCAGGCATTTTTCACCGAGACGTAGATATATGGCATGAGCCTGTCGCCGTCTATGCTTTCGCGCATCTCCCATAGTTTCAGGAATACGTTGCTGACAATATCTCTTGCCGCCTCCCTGTCGCGCACGGAGAAATACGCAAGTCTCTCGAGCATTTCCCTGTTGTCGTTGAATGCCTGCCGGAACAGTTTCTCATCACATCCGCCTTTTCTTTCCATTGGATACGAATTTGGCTGTAAAAATACGTAATTTTTGTAGGAATCGGCAGCAGTTGCGTGTAATTAATTATGAAGTCCGAAAAAAAGCATGCAGATGAAAGTAGACAGAGATTTGATGTACAGGTTCTTCCAGAACACAAATACCGAGGAGGAGGCTGAAGTTTTGGGCCGGTGGCTTAAAGAAAGCGAAGCCAATGAACAGGAATTCCGGAAAGCCTACGACGTTTTTCTCGTAAGCCAGATGTTCCTGACCTCGGATGAAGTCGGGAAAGTGCGCACACGGGCGGAGGAGCAGATGCAGAAACAGAGACGCCGGACGCGTACGGTATGGTTTGCTGCCGGTATTGCCGCATCGATGGCGCTCGGATTTTTTGTTTCCGACAGGCTCTTCACCAAGCCGGTACGGGATCTCGTGGAAGAAAGCACCTTGGCTTTTTCGAACAGCCCCGGACAGATCACGACCATTACCCTTTCCGACGGGACAGTGGTCCATCTCAATGCAGACAGCAGGATCGAATATCCGGCGGTGTTCTACGGGAACGAGAGACGGGTAAGGCTCGAAGGTGAAGCTATCTTCGACGTCGAGCACGATGAAAGGAAGCCGTTCATCGTAGAGACGTTCAGATATGATGTCAGGGTGCTCGGGACCAAGTTCGATGTAGTCGCTGAAGAAGATGAGGGCCTGTTTTCCACGGCGCTTTTAGAGGGAAAGGTGTCCTTGACGGACAAAGTCGACGGCAGGCGCTGCATAATGACGGAGAATACGGTAGCGAAATATGCGGACGGGGGCTTGCGCCTTTCCTCCCTCGACAACAGGGATGACTTCCTGTGGACCGAAGGCATTATCTCGGCTGCAGGACTTCCGTTCGACCGTCTGATGGAAAAATTCGAAAAATACTACAATGTAAAGATTGTCCTGCGGCGCGACACCTTGCCTAAAATCGGCTACGGCAGACTGCGCATAAGGATTTCCGACGGCATTTACACGGCGCTCGACATCTTGAAAAGGACATCGGATTTCACATATACCTGCGATACTTCCGAAAGTGTCATTTACATAGATTGACGACGCGACGTGTCTTTTCGACGGCGCGAAGTGCCGCTATATTACTTTATTATTAATAACACGACTAAACTGATTGCCTATGGACACCGGATAGCAAAACATACGAAAAAAGCCTGCAGATGCTGCAACACCCGCAGGCTGTCCAATCCTTGACAGAACAAAATGATTGAACTCAGAAGCAGTACCCGCTGCTTCAAAATTATCTTACAAATTTATGAAGAAAATAATTGTCCGGCAAATTTGCCTGACTCTTGTATTGTATTTATCATGCCTGCTGTCTCCATTCGAAGCATCCGCACAGAATGTCAGAGTGACCATAAAGATGACAGACACGGCCATGGAAAATGTGATGACCGAAATCGAGCGCCAGACACGCTATCTTTTCGGCTCAGACAAAGATGTGGATCTTTCCGTAAGAGTGACTGTCGATGTCGACAATGAACCTCTTTCCGCCGCCCTCGACCAGATGGTCCGCGGAACGGATATCCGCTATGACATCAAAGATTCCTATATCCTGCTTTCGAAAAAACCGGCGCAGTCCGACAAGTACAAGACTGTCAGCGGGAAGGTGACGGATCAGAACGGCGACCCTCTTGTGGGCGCCATGGTATACTCCAAATCCGACATGACAAAATCATCGGTGACCGATTTGGACGGTAATTTCAGCCTTGAGGTGCCTGAAGGGGACATGATCACCGTATCTCTTCTCGGATTCAAGGACATCGAGATTCCGGCATCCGGCGCTACCGCGAACATGTCGATTCCGATGCAGGAAGACATATCCACCCTCGATGAAGTGGTCGTGGTCGGCTACGGCGTGCAGAAAAAAGTGAACGTGACGGGCTCCGTCAGTCAGATAAAGGCCGATGAAATGCAGGACCGTCCCGTGCTCAAGATGACGCAGGCGCTTCAGGGCCAGGTCCCTAACCTCAATATCTCGTTCTCCTCGGGCCAGCCCGGCAAATCGAGTACCATAGACATCCGCGGTACCGGCTCTATCAACGGAGGCGAGCCTCTGATTCTGATCGACGGTATCCCCGGCTCTCTTGACAATATCAATGTAAACGATGTGGAAAGCATCTCCGTACTGAAAGATGCGTCGGCGTCTGCCGTGTATGGAGCCAGAGCCGCTTTCGGCGTGATCTTGGTCACTACCAAGAGCGCTGAAGAAGGCACGGTGAATGTGGATTATCAGGGTAGTTTCGGCGTTTCGACACACGCTGTGTGCACCGACTTCGTCACCGATGCCTGGACCAATTCCCGCATAAACGACCAGGCCTTTTTCAACAGCAAGGGCACGCATCTTTTCAATTACAGCGACGAGCAGTGGAACGAACTGTATATCAGAAGGAACGACAAGGTCGAGAATCCTGACCGCCCGTGGGTGGTGGTCACAAATGTGAACGGCAAGGACAGGTACAACTATTACGGAAACTTCGACTGGTTCAACTATCTGTACCAGCGCTTCCGTCCCAAGACATCCCATTCCCTGAGCGTATCCGGAACACAGAAAAAGGTGAAATACCTCATCTCCGGAAATTACTCCGACGAGCAGGGAATTTTCCGCATAGCGCCTGACAAATACCGTCAGTACGGAATGATGGTCAAGGTCGGGGCGGATGTCACCAAATGGCTGACCATCAGCAATACCACCCGCTTCTATAAAACGAGCTACAACTGGACCGGCTATAACCAGAGTTATACTCCGGACAACGAATATCCTATAGGAAGTTCCGACGCACAGTTTTACTCTCCTTACTACCATTATCATCCCCAGTATGTTCCGGTCAACCCTGACGGAACCCTTACCGGAAACTCGGAGATGTCAAACTACACCATGGGTTTCGGTCTCCACGCCATCCAGCTCTACGGCAAGTCGAAAGGAGAGGAGTCCGAGGCTGAGCTGTACACCACTTTCGAAGCCCAGTTCAAGCTGATGAAAGGCTGGACGGTGACAGCCAACTACACTTACCGCAACACCGATACGAGACGCTGGTACAGATCGGTGGCCGTGCCGTATTCCCTTTATCCGGGGGAGACTGCGACATGGAACTGGGATGCCCTGCAGAGAGACCAGCTTACGGAATGGAGCAGAAACAGGGACTACAATATCTATAACGTATACTCTACTTACGACAACACCTTCGGCCGCCATCATGTCGGGGCAATGATCGGATTCAACCAGGAGGATTACTACTACAAGAACATAACGCTTGCGCCCAAAAATATTTCGTCGGAAAACCTGAATGACGTGGGACTGGCGGTAGGGGATTCGCCTCAATGGTATGGAGGACAGTCCGAATATGCCATCCGAGGCGCTTTCATCAGGCTCAACTACGACTTCGGAGGCAAATATCTCGTGGAATTCAGCGGCCGTTATGACGGCTCGTCCAGATTCCCGAAAAATTCGCGTTTTGCGTTCTTCCCTTCATTCTCGGCAGGCTACAGAATCAGCGAGGAGAAATTCTTCGAACCGGCCAAAAGGGTGATAGACAACCTCAAGATAAGGTATTCGTACGGTACGCTCGGAAATCAGAATGTCTCGAACTATGCCTATATTTCCACTATGAGCATCAATGATTCGGGCTGGCTGAACAGCAGCGGCGACAGAGTAAAGCAGACGAGCATGCCGGATCCTGTGGCGGGAAACCTTACATGGGAGACCGTGACTACGAACAATATAGGTCTCGACTTGGACATGTTCAAAAACAGATTCAACTTTACCTTCGATGTCTACAGCCGCGCCACCAAGGGAATGCTGACCCAGGGTCCGGCCCTGCCGAATGTTTTCGGAGCGACGGAGCCCAAGGAGAATGCCGCTGACCTCGTGACCAAAGGATTCGAGCTGTCCATCGGGTGGAGAGACAGTTTCAACCTGGCAGGAAGCCCGTTCAGCTACAGCGTGAAGGCCGTCCTTTCCGATTCCCAGACCTGGATAACCAAATTCAACAATCCTACGAAACTTCTCGACCAGTATTACGAGGGCCAGAAACTCGGGGAAATATGGGGCTATACCATAGACGGCAGATTCGCCACCGATGCGGAAGCCATGGAATATACTTCCATGATCAACATGACGCAGGTAGCCGGTCGTGAGATTCCGGGCTACTATGCCGGAGATTCCCGCTGGGTGGATCTGAACGGAGACAAGGTGGTGAACGGCGGAGCCGGTACGTTGGATGACCACGGCGACCTGTCGATCATCGGAAATTCATCCACCAGATTCCCGTTCGGTCTCACACTGACGCTCGGCTGGTACGGATTCGACATTTACGCATTCTTCCAGGGCATAGGACACAAGAACTGGGTGCCCGGCTCCGAGGCCACGATGTTCTGGGGGCCTTATTCCCGCCCTTACGTATCTTTCCTTCCGTCCGATTTCGAGGACAAGATATGGTCAGAGGATAACCCTGACGCATATTTCCCTCGGCTTCGAGGCTATGCGGCCGGAAGCGAGCTCGATAAACCGAACACGCAGTATATCCAGAACGTGGCTTATTGCAAGCTCCGCAACCTCACCATAGGATATACCCTGCCGCGGAAAGTTCTCGACAAGATACACATGAAGAAAATCAGGGTGTATCTCTCTGGCGAGAATCTGTTCACCTGGACACCGTTAGAGACGAAATACATGGATCCGGAGGAGACGTTCAGCGGAGACGGAAGGACATATCCTTTCAGCCGGACCTTCTCTGTCGGAGTCGAATTTTCATTCTGATGCTTAATTCATTGTAATATGAAACTGAAAATCTTACATACATTATCGAGGAGCATGGCATTCGCAGCGGCTGCCGTATTCGTCATTGCATGCAACGATGACTATCTTGAGCGCTATCCGCTGTCCGACCTGTCTCCCGAAAACTATTTCACCAGCGAGAGCGAGCTTGCCACATACTGCAACCGGTTCTACACCGACAACCTCGGCGACATCGTCTCTTCCATCACAAGTGCGGTGGATCAGGGCGACGACATAGCTACGACCACCGTTCCGGTAGAATACACAGGGCTGAGGTATGCCCCGGGAAGCGGTGGCGGATGGTCCTGGTCTGCCCTGCGGAGCATAAATTTCTTCCTGGAACATTCTTCGAACTGCGATGATGCTATCGCAAAGCGAACATACGATGCGGTAGCCCGTTTCTGGAGAGGATACTTCTATTTCGAAAAGCTGAAACGTTTCGGCGAGGTGCCATGGTACGACCAGGTTATAGAGCAGGATGACACCGAGCTTCTGATGAAGGCGAGGGACTCACGCGACCTTGTCTATACCAATATCATAGCCGATCTCGACTACGCCATCGCATACGCTCCCGAGACCAAGGATGCATGTACGGTTTCCAAGTGGACAGCCATGCTTCTCAAGACGAGAGTCTGCCTTTTCGAGGGGACGTACCGCAAATACCGTGACATGTCCGGATGGGAAGACATGCTTGAAGACTGTGCCGAGACTGCCGACGAGATGATGCTTACGGGAGGATATTCCCTCTACGACGATTCCGAACGTCCGTATGCGGACATGTTCCTGAAGGACACACCGTGTGAAGAGTTCATTTTGGCCAAGACATTCAATAACGATTTGAGTGTCAACCACTATCTCAACCTTCACATTCAGGGCCCGTCCCAGACGCATCCGAGCATGACACGGGCGCTGTTCCTTTCCTATCTCTGTGCTGACGGCAGCAGATATACGGAGAGGGACGGCTATGCGACCGAGAATTTCTATGAGTCCACCCAAAATCGCGATCCGCGGCTTTCACAGTCCATAAGGACCCAAAACTATACCTATCCGGGAGGCGATGAGGTGCTGCTGCCGGTATTCTCCGATACCGAGACATGTTATCAGATTTCCAAGTATGTCACCGACGCCACGACTGTCAACGGAGACAACTGCCTCCCTTACATGAGGTATGCGGAGGTCCTGCTGAATTTCGCAGAGGCCAAGGCCGAACTCGGGACCATTACCCAGGATGATGTCGACAGATCCATCAAACTGCTCAGAGACAGGGTCGGAATGCCGAATTTAGACATAAATGAAGCCATAGCAGACCCTGATCCGTTCCTGTCCGCGCAGTATCAGAACGTCGACGGAGCATATAAGGGTGCTATTCTCGAGGTGCGCCGTGAAAGAAGGGTGGAGCTGTTCCTCGAAGGTTTCAGATATTATGACATCGTCAGATGGAAAGAAGGCCGTCTGTTTACCGAGAAATGCAGGGGTGCATACATAGAGGTGCCGTCGGAATACGACATAGACGGTGACGGAACGCCGGACATAGTATTCTATTCCGGGACCAAACCGACTGTCGAAGGTGCAGTGGAATATATCGACGCCGGAAGATTCACCCTTTCGGGTGGTACGGAAGGCGAAATCATCGCCAATCCGGATATCACCAGGAAATGGGACGAGGATAAGGACTATCTCTATCCGCTTCCGTTGGAGGATCTGAGGCTCAACCCAAATCTTTCCCAGAATCCGGGATGGGAGAGGGAATGACAGGAGGATTAATACAGATTATATTATGAAATATCTCTATTGTTTATTCATTGCTGCTGCGGCAGCCGTAGTAGCCTGCTCCTCCAAAGCGGAAGAGCCTGAGACGATTCATGAATCCCTGCCGGCATGGCAGGAGGGTTATATGGACATACATCATATTGCTACCGGTCGTGGAGATGC
>CALUSD010000025.1 GCA_944323295.1 uncultured Bacteroidales bacterium
TAGGCTGCAAGTCCGAGTACGGCTCCCATTATGACCATGGGATGAAGCCTTATGAGACGCCGCTTGAAAAAGCTCCTGACAGTCAGCGTCGTTTTCCATCTGTCGTCATACGCGTAACCTATGACGAATCCGGACAGGATAAAGAAGAAGTCCACCGCCATATAACCGTGATTGAAACGCTGGTCGAACGGACTTGTGGCAAAGCCTTCGAAAATGTGATAGAATATCACCAAAAGTGCCGCCACACCCCGCAGTCCGTCCAAGAGTTCATAATGCGGTTTGGTATCGGAAAGTACCGGTGTCGGTTTCTCTGCATTCATTATAACGTTGCCGAATTATTTGTTTCTTTTACCAAAGATATATGTTTGCATGCGGAGATAGCGGACACTTCGAACGCAGTCGAGAGATATGTCTTATTCGATTCCCATAAAAACATACGGAGCATAAATATACCCGAAATATTCATACATCGGCTTCATCGAAGCAGTCACACGCGCCAGGAAATCTTCGTACGAAGTTCTGTTCTCACTCCATGAGACCTCCGAAAGTGCGGCGAATCTCGGGAGATCCATGTGCTGGTAATGGTCGAACGATGCGATATACTCTGTCCATGTGTTGGCCTGAATGCCTTTTATGTGCTTTTTCGTATTTTCATCGAGCTGGTCGTACGGATCGAATGAATAGCATTTCTCGAGAGATACATAACCTCCTATGCCGAGAGGCTCGCCGTTGGCTTTCGGATCAGCAGTCTGATAATAGTCCAGATAAAAATAGTTGTTCGGGGTCATCACCACGTCATTGCCCTGCTTGGCAGCGGCTATCCCCCCTTTAGGGCCGCGCCATGACATCACCGTGGCAGTAGGCGTCACCCCTCCTTCGAGAATTTCATCCCATCCGATGATTTTCCGGCCTTTGGAGTTCAGATATTTTTCTATTCTGTGCAGAAGATATCCCTGCAGCTGACGGGCGCTTTCATATCCCTGCTCTTTCATAAGTTTCCGACAGTCTGGACAGCTCTCCCATCTAACGGACGGGCACTCGTCCCCGCCGATATGAATATACTCTGACGGAAACATCTCGCAGACCTCGTCAAGGACATCTTCGAGAAATCCGAAAGTAGTTTCCTTGCCGATGCAGAACACGTCTTTACTGACGCCCCAGGTCGTCCACACCTCATACGGGCCTCCCGTACAGCCCAACCACGGATAGCTCGTCAGGGCAGCCACGGCATGTCCCGGCATTTCGATTTCAGGTATCACCGTGATCTGACGTGCCGAAGCATACCCGAGCACCTCCTTCACATCCTTTTTCGTATAATAGCATCCTTCGCCGTAAGGCTTTCCGTCATAACCGGCCGCGACATCGTCAACACGCCCGATCTTGGTTTCTTTTCTCACTGCACCGATTTCGGTCAGAAGCGGATATTTCTCTATCTCGATTCTCCAGCCCTGGTCATCTGTCAGGTGCCAGTGCAGGGTATTCAGCTTGTGCAGAGCCATCATGTCTATGAATGTTTTCAGCTCATCCACTGTAAAAAAATGCCTGCACGGGTCGAAATGCGCCCCGCGATATGCGAAATGAGGTTTATCCTGAATATACAGCCCCGGAATCATCAGCGGCTTTCCTTCTCCAGTCCCTGCTGCAGCCTGCAAAAGAATCTGGTTCATGGTCTGGATCCCCCACCACACGCCTTTCGTAGAGCCGCCTTTTATACTCACGCCTTCAGGCATTGCTTCCAACACGTATTCTTCCTCCGCAAGCGATTCGTCAAGCCCTAATTCGATATCCGCCTTGGTCCTGCTGCCGGTGCCTTTTATTTGCAGCAGGACAGTCTCCGACACTATTCTCGTAAAGCCGGTGGACAGCTTTTCAGTTCCCGGGAGATACGGTTTGTCGAGAAAGTCGGCCCAGACCGCCACAAGAGGTTTGAGAGACGGATTCTCCGCATATACCCTGAGTTTGTCGGACGGAAGCTGTACTACCGAGCGAGTCTCTTTCATCATTGCCGGCTGAGGCACTATGCACACCGCCTGAAGCTGTGCAGCAGATACCGCTGTCAGAAGCAGCGTCATCATAATTCTGTTAAGCAAATTCATATTCTATTCTTTTTTTTACAAATATCGTATTTTCTCGCGACACAAAATATCAAAAAGATCTATTTCTAAGTCGAATTTCGTCTATGCGGTGCAAATTTCTCCATAATGCAGGTAAAAATATATCCGATTGCGACCGATTGCCGGTCGCAATGCGAGGTGCGAACAAAATTTTGACTATCTTAGCAAGCCGGAATTTCCTGCAACAACATTTTTTAACATACACTAAAATTCAATTTTTCATGAATGTCTTAAAAACCACGGTCCTCGCCTCTGCCCTGATAGTTTCAGGAGCCATGTCGGCGATGGAGCAGACCGAATGGCATGACCCGCTCGTCAATGCCGTCAACAGAGCTCCGATGCACTCGAATTATTTTGCATATTCCAGCGCGGAAGAAGCGGCAACGGAATGCAAAAGCGCTTCATCGAACTACATGTCCATAAACGGTGCCTGGAAATTCTTCTGGGTACAGGATGCGGACATGAGGCCTTTGGATTTCTGGCAGACCGGCTACAACGACAAGGGCTGGGACACGATGCAGGTGCCAGGTATCTGGCAACTGAACGGCTACGGAGATCCTCTTTATAACAATATAGGTTATGCCTGGCAATACCAGTTCAGGAACAATCCTCCGGAAGTGCCTGTAAAGAACAACAACGTAGGCTCGTACCGCAGGGAAATAACGGTCCCTGCAGACTGGAGCGGGAAACAGATTCTCGCACATTTCGGCAGCGTATCCTCGAACATGTATCTGTGGGTCAACGGCAAATTCGTCGGATACAGCGAAGACACCAAATTGGATGCGGAATTCGACATCACGAAATATGTGAAACCCGGCAAAAACCTCATTGCATTCCAGGTATTCCGCTGGTGCGACGGAAGCTACTTCGAAGACCAGGACTTCATGAGATATGCCGGAGTCGCCCGCGACTGCTATCTCTATGCCCGCGAGAAAGTCCGTATCCAGGATATCCGTGTGACACCTGATTTGGACGCGGAATATGACAACGGCACCCTCGACATAAGGCTCGACCTGACCGGCACATGCTCGGTAAAACTTGTTCTGACCGATCAGGCAGGCAATACGGTGGCTGAAAAGACGGTGTCCGGGAAGAAAGGAATCCAGAACATCGCCATGGAAGTGGATTCTCCGGCAAAATGGACTGCCGAAACACCTTATCTGTATACCCTGACCGCGACTTCGTCTGCAAAAGGAGCGCAGGAAGTCATACCTGTAAAGGTAGGATTCAGAAAAATAGAAATGAAAAATGCCCAGGTGCTCGTAAACGGCCAGCCGGTGCTCTTCAAAGGTGCGAACAGGCATGAAATGGACCCTGACGGAGGATACATGGTCTCCAAGGAGCGCATGCTCCAGGACATCCTGCGACTCAAACAGCTAAATTGCAACGCAGTCCGCACATGCCACTATCCGGATGACAGCTATTGGTACGAACTCTGCGACAAATACGGTTTTTATGTAATCGCGGAAGCCAATATCGAGTCTCACGGCATGGGATACGGGGAGGAAAGTCTCGCCAAATTCCCGCTGTACGAACAGACGCACATGGAGAGGAACGAAAGGAACGTACAGAAGTTCTTCAATCATCCGTCCATAATATTCTGGTCATTGGGGAACGAAGCCGGATACGGAGTAAACTTCGAAAAATGCTATGAATGGGTGAAAAAAGAGGATCCGTCCCGTCCTGTACAATACGAAAGGGCAGAACATGAATATGCTACCGACATATTCTGTCCCATGTACTATCCATATGATGCTTGTATCAGATATTGCGAAAGCAACCCGACCAAACCGCTGATACAGTGCGAATATGCCCATGCGATGGGCAACTCGGAAGGCGGATTCAAGGAATA
>CALUSD010000026.1 GCA_944323295.1 uncultured Bacteroidales bacterium
CACCGGGAATAAAGGCTCTACAACTCTGGGTGCTGACTACAATATTACTACACGGGACAGTGACGTCCGGCCTGGCTCGACCGGGAAATATTCTGCAAGGCTTGTGTCAAAATTTGTCGGCGTTGGCTCTTTAGGCAAACTTGCGGCAGGAAATATTTTCGCCGGTTCTTTCGGTGAAACTTCCGGTATGGGCGGAACAGTCCATATGGGCCGGGCCTTCGAGTTCAATGCCAGGCCGAAAGCCTTGCGCGTCTGGTACAAATATACCCCGGAAGGCGGCGACAAAGGCCGTATCTTCGTCTGTCTCATAAACATGACAAACGGAGGAACGGACCATGTCGTGGATACGAACAATGCCGATGCTACCACATTTTCCCCTGATGACGAGTTCCTGTACACGGACAAGGACAATCCGGAAACATTGGAGGGGCATGTCATAGGCTATGGAGATCTGATGCTCGAAACGGCGGTATCGAAATGGACCGAGTTCGAGATTCCGATAACATACAGGGACAAATATTCCGGCGAAAAACCGAATGTCCTGATGGTCACGGCATCCGCAAGCTACCGGGGAGACTATTTCGAGGGTGAGGCAGGCAGCCTGATGTATTTGGACGATGTGGAATTCGTATATTGAAACAATTATTGACCGATGAAAAGGACAGCTATAATATTGATGCTCGTGGCATTGTCCGCATTGTCCGTTTCCTCCAAGGAAACGGACAACAGGACACCTGTCAAGCCGGACAAATCCCATCGCGGTCTTGTCAACATGTCGCAGATGTTTGTGCCGAAAGGCCAGTGGCTTACGGGTTTGAACGCCTCGTTTTCCACCCATACCAACGACATGTACAATATCGTGATTATAAACGATGTCGAGTCCGAGGGATATACGGTGAACGTTTCTCCGATGCTCGGCTATGCGGTAAAGGACAATCTTGTGGCCGGCATCAAGTTCGGTTATTCGAGGAATCTGCTCAGGCTCGATGAAGGCGGAATCAGTCTTGGCGGCGATTCGGGACTGTCTCTCAATGCTGAAAATTATTATACATTGAAGCATACGTATGAGGGGTCGATGTTCCTCCGTCAGTATATTCCTTTCGGTTCCAACATGCGTTTCGCTCTTTTCACGGAAGCCCAGCTGGTTTTCGGAGGCTCGCAGGCAAAGTATCTGGCACATGTTCCGGTCAAGGGTACATACGAGACGAGTTTCTCGACGGCGCTGAAAATTACGCCTGGCGTCGCTGCCTTCATTACCAACGATGTGGCCATAGAGTTGAATGTCGGGATGATGGGTGTGACTTTCATGACCGTAAGGCAGACGCACAACCAGGTGGAGACCGGAAAAAGGAACGAAAGCCTTATGAACTTCAAAATCAATCTTCTGAGCATAGGGTTGGGGCTTGCGATTTATTTATAGGATAGACGTCATGAAGAATATCATCATATCATTTTTGCTTTTGACGGTGTCGGCTGCTGCCTTTTCCATGGACAGGGATGCCGGAAGTCTCGCCATGGCGGCAGATTCTCTCGGAGCCGGACGGGACAGTGTCACGAGAGACCTGCATATAAAGGACAGATTTTTACCCGTGTCGCGGAGGATAGACCGCGGGATCAATTCCATCACGTACGTGTACAAAAACGAGATTGCAGTAGGTATAGACGTTTCGTACGGAACTCTTTCCAGCGATGATACGAATCTGATGCTGCTTCTCGACGATTTGAATTTCAAGGGCAGCGTATTTACGGTAAATCCTTCCGTGGGATATTTTTTCAGGGACAACATGTGTGTCGGAACACGTTTCGGATATTCGAAAGTGGACGGGAATCTCGGGAACGTATCGTTGGATCTCGGCTCGGAGGATTTGAATCTGTCGCTGTCGGATATCCTGATGAGAAGCCAGGTGATGAATATGGGACTTTTCCTCCGTTCTTATGCGGGTGTCGATCCTAAGGGCGTGTTCGGACTCTATGCCGAGCTCGAACTCATGTACAAGGTCGGAAATTCCATGTTTTCGTACACTACGTCATCAGGACCGAGTACTACGAACACCAACAACAACCAGCTTCGCCTCGGTATCAGTGCCGGAGTCGCAGTATATATTTTGCCAAAGGTCTGCTGCAACCTGTCTTTCGGTCTCGGAGGCATATCTTTCAACAAGATACGCCAGCACGATGCGGCGGGGCAGTATACAGGCGGCAGGACCGCCACGAGTATGAACTGGAAGCTGAATCTTTTGGATATAGGCATAGGTTTCAATGTGCATCTCTAAAATTGCGATTATGTTCAGAATGTTGAAATATATTTGTCCGATAGTTTTGGCGGCAGTCTTGCAGGCCTGTGTGCGCAACGATATACCGTATCCGGTGGTGGAGCTTTCCATAACTTCCGTCAGCGGCGAGGGGTTTACCTGCAATGCTTCCGATATCGATGCTAAGAACAGAACTGCCGTCATCCATCTTGATGAGACTTCCGATATGTCGGAGGTCGTGATTTCAGAAATCGGGATGACGGAAGGGGCGACTGCCGATGTGGATTTCCCCGGGACATTCGACATGAGGTCCGAACTGCATGTCATTCTCGAACTTTACCAGCAGTACGAGTGGATTATCATTGCCGAGCAGGAAATTTCCCGGGCTTTCAGGGTAGAGGGACAGATAGGCAATGCTGAGATCGATGTTGAAAACCGTATTGTCAAAGTCCGTGTGCCGGATTATCTGGAGCTGAAAAGTCTTGAAATTCTCGAGATGAAACTCGGTCCGGAGGGGATTACGACCATGGACCATTCCGCAGGAGAAACCTTGTGGTTCGATACGTACGGGACAGTACGTGTTCACTACCATGATACAGACGAAACCTGGTACCTGTATGTGGAGCCTACTGATATTTTGGTCAATATCAGTTCCGCAGTGCCCGGTACGAGGGTGATGTGGCTTTCAGGAAGCGGAGTGCCGGATACCGATTTGGGATTCAGGTACAGGAAGTCGGGCGAGAGCAGGTGGACGGATGTCGCGGATGAGGATATTGAGGTGACCGGAGGTGCAATGGAGGCTTATGTCGGCGGACTGACGCCTGAAACGGAGTACGAGGTGCAGGCTTATTCCGGTGAAAATGTTTCCGAGTCCGTGAGCCTGACTACCGGGTCCGAGGTGCAGCTGCACAATATGAGTTTCGATGACTGGTATCAGAACGGGAAAATCTGGTATCCGAATGCGGATGCCGCGCATTATGTCTGGGATTCTGCAAACCCCGGCTCGGCGGAATTAGGCTTTTCTCCTACCAATCCTACAAGCGATGTCGCTGTTTCCGGCGACGGGAAGCAGGCTGCGAAACTCGAGACCCTGTTTGCCGTGATAAAATTGGCTGCAGGAAATCTGTATACTGGAAAGTTCGGCGGTCTTGTGGGGCTGTCGGGGGCGCATCTCGACTGGGGCGTAGAGTTTTCCGAACGGCCGACCGCACTGAAAGGGTGGTATAAGTATCTGCCGGAAATTATTGGAGATGCAGACGGTGCATATGCGGGTCTGAAAGGCAAGTTGGATACATGTCAGATACAGATTCTGCTTGCCGACTGGGACGCTCCGTTTACTGTCAATACCGTGGAAGGGCATTTCGTCGATTTTGACGGTGAAGACATCCTTGCATACGGAAAATTCGAGCCGAAGGTGTCGCAGGATATGGATGAGTACGAGGAATTCCTGATACCGTTGGAGTACAGGGATTTGACGCGCACTCCGACCTACATCGTGATTACGGCCTGTGCCAGCAAGTACGGGGATTTCTTTATCGGCGGCGTGGGAAGTACGTTGTATGTAGATGAATTCGAGCTACTGTATGACAAGGTGCCGGAAGACCTGCAGCAGTAGGTCTTCCGGCACCTTGTCATCTCGAGCGCAGTCGAGAGATCTGCCCGTATGATAGAGTGTAATAATATTAACAGATCTCTCGACTGCTCCTGCGGCTCCGCTCGAGATGACAAAGGGACGGTTCCGTTCGGGTGACAATGGCAGCTCCGCCCGGAACGGCATTGCGGGATGTGATATTCATGAGGATGCGACTGAAAACCCTGCCATTGCCCCGTTTATGGATATCATAGCAGGAAACAGCCGTAGCCCACGATGAGGGCGATGAGGAAATTGAGGAGTTTCGCTACGGCGAAGCTCTTTTTGCTTTCCGCAAGAAGAGGCAGAGAGGAATGTCCGTCCTGGGAAATGCAGCTTGCCAAAAGAACTGGAAGCGGAACGACGCCGCTGGCATAGAGAGTAACGAAAATAAGGTGCGGCCCCGACTCCGGAATAATGCCGATGGCAGCTGCGAGGAGAATCATCAAGGCCGTGTTGTCGCTTATCCAACGGCTGATATCGAGATGGCTCAGACCGAATTCCACGACGAGCAGTATGCCGAAAGTCCAGCAGAATATGACAGGAAGATGCCTTTTGACGATATGTTCCCAAAGATTTTCTTCGATGAATCTGTCGGAAGCGAAAACTATGAATGCCAATACTACGAGGCCGAGAGCCGCGAAAAGATACTGCATCCAGGTTTCGTTGAGAAAATCGAAACTGCCCGGCGCTGCATCCGGTATTCCGGCATGTTCATGGTCGAGAATTCCGATAGCCAATGCCGTGATGAATATGATGACGCCGAGGAACAGGACTGTACGGCGTATGGACATTTTCCTTGATTTTCTCAAGTCAGTCTGTCCGCAGGCGGTGGAGGAGCCGCCGTCATCATTGGCCGGAAGGCCATCCTTGTCTTGGTGCCGGTGGCCGTGACAATGCTGCCGCAAGGCCATTGCCGGAGGCACAATATCATTTCTTCTGTCCCGGAAATCTTTTATTTTCAGTTTTTTGAAGGCGAAGTCTATCATTGCTCCGCATCCTGTGGCAATGAGAAACAGCCAGAAGAATATCATCGGCGCCTTGTCCGGTCTCATCGCGATGAGCATGAACGCTTCGTCTCCGCATGATGCTATCATCATGGCTGTCAGCGCTCCGAAACTTATCACTCTGCCGGTGTACAGGGAGACGGATGCAAAACCTCCGATGCAGCCCGGAATCAGTCCGAGCAGGGCGGAAAATACGGTTTGACCGAATTTCGATTTTTTCAAAGACGTGAAAAACGCGTTTTTGGTTTCGAGTTCTATCGACTCTATGAGCATCATCATCACTGTCACGAGGCCGGTGATGAGGATCGAGTTTCGCAGTATGTCTATAAGCAGGTGTGTCATGGGCAGGATTCCGAACGATCCGTATTATTCTATCCAGCCTGTCAGGAAAAGGTTGACTATGGGGCGGGTAGGGGAGTTGGTCGTGAGTGTGGCAGTGACGAGCATTTCTCCGTCCGGCATGCCCGAGGTGTCTACCGTAAGTCCGATATTGCCGTCGCAGCCGGTCTTTACTGCTTCAGGGAGCAGGATTTCCGCTCTCGGGCAGTCTATATCGGCCTTGTAAATGATAAAATCCTCCTTTCCCGCATTCGTGAACGTGAATTCGGCGGATGCTTTCTCTCCGGCTTTCATTTTGCCGGCCGTGCAGGTGTTGGTTTCGAATATGGGTCTGGAGCCGTCGGCGCGCTGCCGGGCCGTGAGCTTGCTGAAATTTTCCTTGGTGAATGCGTAGACTGAAAGTCGTTTGCCGGAGGATTTCCCGTCGATTGCCGGAGTGGCATAATAGAGGTTTTTCCCCCACAGGTCTTTTTGCGCAGTGACCGTGCAGCTCAGTTTTGCGGTGTTCCGTGCCGGGACGGGATTCGGACTTACCTTGATGCTCAGCCCCCGTGAAACATCCCCGAATGAGACTTCTACAGGTTTGTCCGACAGGTTGGCTATGATGGTTTCTTCGCTTCTGCTGCCTCCCTGTTCGAGGTTTCCGCATTTTATATTCAGACTCTTGATGCCGATGTTGAGCAGCCTTTCCGGATACATTTCTTCGAGACTGAGCTGTTTTTCATGGGCTATGCCTCTGATTCTCAGTATGACAGGTCTGCTGATGCCGGATATGTACGCTGTAAGGCTCTTGTCGAAAGGATATGGCCCCTCGTCATTCGTGTAGACTGCGGAGATGGTCCCTGCGGCTCCAGGCTTGATGGGCTCTCGGATCCATTCAACGTCGGTGCAGCCGCAGGAAGTGACTACGTTGTATATGACTACGGGCTTTTCGCTGATGTTCTTCATCGTGAAAGTACAGCTGAGCGGTCCGTCGCTGAGAAGGACATCTCCGAAATTGTGGATGGTCTTGTCGAATTCGACGATGTCTCCGATTTTTTCCTGGGCCGAGGCCTGGTATGCGGTGCCTGCGGCAATGCAGACGGCTGCTGCAAGAAGCGTTGCAATATGTCCGATCCGGAATAGTTTCATTGCATTTAATTTGTTTGTAACCGACAAAGATAGTTTAATTTTATGATTATTTCTGAAAATGCTTCTGCATTGTCGTTTTATATGCCG
Organism: uncultured Bacteroidales bacterium; assembly: GCA_944323295.1. Classification (GTDB taxonomy): domain Bacteria; phylum Bacteroidota; class Bacteroidia; order Bacteroidales; family UBA932; genus Cryptobacteroides. Next base: position 6,447 of record CALUSD010000026.1, read on the forward strand.
GTTTTCCGGCTGTGCCTGCGGAGCTTCCTCGGCTTTGCTCGGGATGACATTGCTCGAGATGAGAGTGGAGAATGGAGAAAATGGAGAAAATTCGGGGGAGTGTTGGAAAATTAAAAATAATGGGATAAATTTGCCAGTCAATCCGGAAAGCCGCTGGCCCGGTTTTCCGCCGTGAATGGACATTAACAATTTAAAGGAATAGAAAAATGGCTTACAAAATTTCAGATGACTGCGTAGCTTGCGGCACTTGCATTTCAGAGTGCCCGTCAGGAGCTATCAGCGAGGGCGATATCTACAAGATCGACCCTGCACTTTGTGTTGACTGCGGTACTTGCGCAGATGCATGCCCTATGGGCGCCATCTCACCGGCTGAGTAATCGGATACTGCATAAGAAAAAAGAGAGGTGGGGTTTTTGCTCCGTCTCTCTTTTTTCATGTCAAAAAAAGGATTATCTTTTTGCCAGTTCCGCATCGAGATAGAACAGACCGTTGCCGCTGATTTTCTTGATTTTGTCTACGATACCGGCAGCTGTAGCCTCTTCTTCAACCTGTTCGCGCACATAGTTCCAGAGGAAATCCTGAGTAGCCTTGTCCTTTTCTGCGGAAGCTATGTCTACCAAGCTGTTGATCAGTTCGGAAACATGGCATTCATGTTTGTACACATGCTCGAACACCTCTGCGTAGCTGCCCCAGCCCTGAGGAACTACATCGATCATGGAAACCTTGGCCTCTCCGCCGCGTTTGATCAGGTAGTGAGCCATGTCAGTGGCATGTTCTTTTTCTTCGTCGGACTGTTTCGCAAGCCAGTGGGCAGCTCCGTCCCAGCCTTCCTTAGCCATGTAGAAGGACATCTGAAGATAGAGATTCGATGACCAGAGTTCTGCTGCGATCTGATCATTGATGGCATTTTGTAATTTTTCTGTAATCATGACAATATGTTTTTTAATTGTTGTCGGTTTTATAACCGGTATGCTGCTGACGCAATATCGGTGCCGGACAGGCGGAATGTGACAATTTGTCATATATGCCGGTTTTCGTTCTTTCACTTTCCGATGCCGGAAATTGCGGATTTATGTGTAAGTTTGCAGGGTTGTGAATATATGGAAAAGATGTTGAAAAAAATTTTTGCAATATTGCCTGCGGCAATGCTTGTGGCGGCATGCGGAAAACATGCTCCGGAAAACAGGATGGTGCTTCCGACGCCGTCAGGACTGACGATGTCTCTGTATGATCCGACGTCTTTGCTGATCACTTGGGAGCCGGTCGAAGAGGCTGCGCATTATAATATCGTATTGGAAGAAGCCGATGGAACTTCAGCAGGAGAGACGGCGCAAGTGGAAGAGACATCCGTTCTGATACGGAATGTTGAGGATGGCAAGTCGTACAGATGCAGGGTGAGAGCGGTCAACGGTTATGACTACTCCGATTTTGCGATATCCAACACCGTAGATGTTCCTGCTGTTGAAGAGCCTGAGCCGGAAATGTAGTCATGCCGAAAACTTTCAAGGATACCATTACTCTCGATGATGCCATCAGACTGACAGGTCCGATGCAGTTCAACCTCATGTTCAAGCCGGCAGGCTCACTGTGCAATCTCGACTGCCATTACTGTTACTATCTCGACAAGGCGGAGATTTATGGCGGAAAAGAGCCGAGGATGACGTACGATATGCTGGAAAAATGCATAAAAGAGTATATCGAAGCAAACGATGCACAGGAAGTTACCTTCAACTGGCATGGAGGCGAGCCTCTGATCCTCGGTCTCGATTTTTATCGGAAAGCGGTGGGGCTCCAGCAGAAATATTGCGGAGACAAGCTGATTCACAATACTGTCCAGACGAACGGAACACTGATTTCGCCGGATTTTGCTTCCTTTTTCAAGGACAATGACTTTCTTGTGGGCGTATCCATCGACGGTCCCGAAGAAATCCACGACAAATACCGCAAGGACAAAGGCGGTGCTCCGACATTCGCCAAGGTAATGCGCGGAATCGAGACCATGTACCGTTATGGGGTAGAGTACAATACGATGTCTACCGTAAACAAGGCGAGCGAAGGTCGCGGTTTGGAGGTGTACATGTTCCTGAAACAGCTCGGAACGCGTTTCATGCAGTTCATGCCGGTACTCGAGCATATAAAATACCCTCTCGGAAAGAACGGAAAACCCAACAGGGGAGCGCGGCCTTTCATAGTGGATCCATCCACGGAAGGGGCGCAGATTTCCCCATGGTCCGTGACGTCCCGTGCATACGGGAAATTCATGTGCGACATATTCGATTACTGGGTACTGAACGATGTCGGCCGGTATTTCGTAAATCTGTTCGACTGTACGTTGGCCAACTGGTGCGGCGCCCTTCCGGGAACATGCGCATACGCCGAGACCTGCGGAGGAAATTCCGTTCTGGAGCACAACGGGGACCTGTATCCATGCGATCATTTCGTTTATCCACAGTATCGGGTGGGAAACATTTTCGAGACTCCTCTGCGCGAAATGATGAGTTCCGCCGTGCAGTCCAAATTCGGCATAGACAAAAGGAACGGACTTCCGGCCAAATGTCTGAGGTGCAAATATTTTTTTGCCTGCCACGGAGAATGCCCGAAGCACCGCTTCAACAAGACGGAATCAGGGGAGACAGGCCTCAGCGCCTTGTGCGAGGGCTATTATCTTTTTTATTCGCATGTCGAGCCGTATATGGAAAAGATGAAAGATCTTCTTCTTCATCAGCAGGCTCCCGCCGGCGTCATGCCCTGGGCCCGACTTCGCGCTCTTTGAGCTCTCGAAATTATCTGATAAATTGCGTGATAACGGGTGCTAACAGGGTTTTCGGCAGCATTGGCTCCCGAAACCGACGACAAACCGAAGTAGTCGAACTTGTTCGAACTTCTGAGGTGCGAAGGAGGAAAACTATAAATTAGTTAAAGGGAGGGGACCCACACAGTGGGGAGGACTGCCGAAAACCCTGTTAGCACCCGTTATTTCATGCTATCGATAGTTCGAGCCAGCGATTTTCTTTGGTATCGAGCAAGGAAATAATCTCCCCGATGCGCTCCGATGCCTCCTGCAGTTTGTCGTAAGGGAGGGTACCGCTGTTCAGGCTCTCTTCGAGTGCGGCTTTTTCCGCATTCAGGGATTCGAGTTCTTTCTCGAGCTGTTCGAGTTCACGCTGCTCCTTGAACGTCAGCCTGCGCTTTTCGGATGCGTGGCGCGGCTTCATGCCGGACACACCACCATTGTCGGAAACGACACCCTGACCTGGCTTGGTCTTGTCCGCAGCCCGTTTTTCATCTTTCGAAGCCCGTGACAGCGCTTTGTTCATGGCTTCGTAATCCTTGATAAATGCCCTGTATTCGCTGTAGCTCCCGATGAAATCCTTTATGACTCCGTCTCCGCAGAATACGAAAAGATGATCCACGAGCCTGTCTAAAAAATGTCTGTCATGCGAGACAATGATCAGCGACCCTGAAAATTCTTTCAGATATTCTTCCAAGACATTCAATGTCACGATATCCAAGTCGTTGGTCGGCTCGTCGAGAATCAGCAGATTCGGTTTTTCTTTCAGAATGGTCAGCAGGTAGAGCCTGCGTTTTTCCCCTCCGCTCAAAGTTCCTATCTTGTTGCCGAGCATGTCGTGCGGGAAAAGAAAACGTCCGAGCAGGTACGTGTCGTTGACTATGTCGAGTACGGTATCGTCCGGGTCGAAATTCATCCCGGTCTGTCTGTAATATCCTATTTTCAGTGATTCGCCCCTGTCGATATCTCCTGTCAGCAGGCCGCGCATGTCGTCATTGTCCCTGACAGCATATTCCTTGGCGTCAGTGCATACCATATCCGGCGTATAATTCCCTGTCAGAAGATTTATGAAAGTGCTTTTCCCGGCGCCGTTCCTGCCTACGATGCCGACTTTTTCGTATCGTTGGAAGTTATACGTAAAACGGTCTAAATAGCATTTGTCTCCATAGTAGAACGAAACGTCCCGGCAGTTTATGATTTTGGAGCCGAGCCTCGACGAGCCTTTCACATCCGACAGCGATACGGCTTTCTCGGTGCGGACCTGTGAAGCCCTGTCTTTCAGTTCATGAAATGCGTCGATTCTGTATTTCGCTTTCCCTGTCCTGGCCTGAGGCGTGCTTCTCATCCATTCCAGTTCGCGTCTCAGGATATTGCGGACCTTGTCGGTCTCGGCATTGAAATTGGCGATTCTCTCGGAGCGTTTTTCAAGATAGTTCTGATAACCGCCCTTGTAAATGTAGATGGCTCCATGGTCCATTTCCATGACGGTATTGCACACGTTGTCGAGAAAATACCTGTCGTGCGTGACCATGAGCAGCGTGCACCTGGCGCGTGAAAGATAGCCCTCCAAATACTCTATCGCATCTATGTCAAGATGGTTTGTCGGCTCGTCCATGATGAAAAAATCCGCCTCTGAAGCCAGCATTTCCGTGAGCGCGACCCTTTTTATCTCTCCTCCGGACAGTTCTTTCATCTTTTTGGAAAAGTCCGCCAGCTTGAAATTTGTCAGGAACTGCTTGATTCTCAGCTCGTATTGCATCAGGCTGTCATAGTCTAAAGAAGCTGCGAATTCCCTGCTGTGCGACATAATCTGTGTGAAAATGTCGTTCTCGGGACAGAAATCGTATTCCTGCTCCAAAAAGGCGATTCTGATATTTTTGAGAAAGGTGATTTTCCCGCCGGAGTCGGACCTGTCCTTGCCGGCCAATATTTTCAGCAGGGAAGTTTTTCCTGTGCCGTTCGGGGCAATAAGGGCGATTTTGTCGCCTTCATTGATATTGAAGCCGATGTTTTCGAACAATATTTTCGGTCCGTACGATTTGGAAATGTTTTCTATTTGCAGGTAGCTTGCCATTTAATACATTTTTAATATTAGCAGATCTCTCGACTACGCTCGAGATGAAACAGTGTAGCGCGCGGATTTTCCGGCGGTTTGTCAGAACGGGTAAAGTGCAAGGCCGCAAGTGGGACATCGAGGGAGTTTACTTCCGTAAATGACCGAAGATGGCACACGCCGCAACGCAGCAATTTGCCCGTTATCACAAACCGCCCCTATCTGAAAAATTTGTCGACGTCTTTTACTACTTCCGGCAACGCAAACACCGCCACCCTGTCGTAGGCTTCAATTTCTGAGTCGCCCACCGCGATGAACGATTCATTGCCGCGTATGATACCGCCGATGATGGCATTCTGAGGAAAGCTCAGGTCTTTCAGTTTGCCTTTCGTGATCCAGCTTCCCGGGGCTACCACGAATTCCAATATCTCGGCATTGGTACCGCTCATGTATTTGACGAAATGCACCTTGTCGCTGAGAGTGAACTTGAAAATCCTTCCTGCCGTAATCAGTTTCTTGTTTATGACGGCATCTACACCCATGCCTTCCGCTAATTTTATGTATTCCAAGTTTTCCACCTCTGCTATAGTCCTGCCGACCCCGAGTTTCTTTGCCGCGGCACATGTCAGGATATTGGTCTCCGTGCTGCTTGTCACAGCTACGAAAGCATCGTATTCCTTTACGGATTCTTCTGCAAGGGTATCGGAATTCCTGCCGTCGCCGTTGACTACAATCACATTGTCCGGGAGAGTCTCGGACAACTCGATACAGCGGTCTTTTTTCATCTCGATGATTTTTATGCTGTCTATCTGCTTGCTCAGCTGTTTTGCGACCATTTCCCCGATTGGGCCTCCGCCCAATATCATAAGTTTGTTCACTTCGATATTGCTCTTGCCGATGAATTTCATCAGCTCAGGCATTCCTTCCCGTTTGGCTATGATGAATACGAGGTCGTGATACTTGAAACGGGTGTCGACTTTCGGAATGATGGTTTCGTTGTTCCTCGAGATAGCCACTACCCTGAAAGTCAATGTCTCTGACGGCAATGCGGCCGCAAATTCCCCGACTCTCATATCGATGATGGGCGAATCTTCCTCCAACTTGAACACCGCCATCTGCAGCTTGCCCCGGGCAAAATCTATCGATTCGGCAGAGGCCGTGCGTTTCAGAAGTTCCATGATTTCTCCGGCAGCTATCTTTTCCGGATAAAACATCAGGTCTATTCCCATCTGAGTGAACAGCAGTTTGTTTTCGTATGAGAGATATTCTTCGTTGTCCACACGCGATGTCACTTTCTTGGCTCCCATCTGTTTGGCGAGTATGGCGCTGACTATGTTCACTTCCTGAGAGTCGTTCGGACTGACCGCGATGAACAGGTCCGCATCTTCCACTCCTGCTTCTTTCAGTACAGCAATGGATGACGGACTGCCTTCTACCGTGATGATGTCCGTATACTCGGACAGCAGCATCAGACGGTCTTTTTTCTCGTCGATGACCGTGATGCTGTTCGAGTTGTTGCTCAGCATTTTGGCGAGGTGGGTGCCGACGTCGCCTGCTCCTGCTATTATTATTTTCATTTCTTTCTATTTTTTCGGTTTATTTTGCGCAATAACTGCGTCATACTTCACATCCTCGCATCCTCATTACCGAAAGGTAACTGCGGTGCTTGTCGTTCGTCTTCCTTGTTCTTGCACAAAATAAATCCGAAAAAGACTTATTGTGCAATAACTGCGTCATACTTCACATCCTCGCATCCTCATTACCGAAAGGTAACTGCGGTGCTCGTCGTTCGTCTTCCTTGTTCTTGCACAAAATAAATCCGAAAAGGACTTAATAAATCCGAAAAGGACTTATTGTGCAATAACTGCGTCATACTTCACATCCTCGCATCCTCATTACCGTAAGGTAACTGCGGTGCTTGTCGTTCGTCTTCCTGTTGTCATCTCGAGCGCAGTCGAGAGATCTGTAAATAGTAGGCATTCCAATATAGGCAGCTCCCTCGACTACGCTCGGGATGACATTGCTCGGGATGACATTGCTCGGGATGGCATACAAGCATCGTCCTTACAGAATATGGCCCGGGGGATGATCCAGCGGGAGGCCATGCCGGTGACGGAACCGGTACGGCCATATTCTTTCAAATATAGCGAAATATCGGATACTGTAGTCCTGATTCTTATTTTTCGGACATCCTGATGAGCCTTGAACACGGCTTTCAGGCATTTCCATCTGAATGTGAAGAAATAAACGGCAGCAGAAGCCCCGTCCATAAGCATGCGCGTATGGACGATCCTGCGGGCCTTCCGCTCTCCGACGGATGCGCTTTCATCAGCTTTCCCTCCATGCCTGAAATCCTCGAGGGCTAATGTCTTTCCGAGGTTTTTCCGGAGCATGAGCAGATTGTTCCGGTAGTTGAGATACAGTTTTTTAGGAGATCCGGCAGGCAGACTGCCTCCTCCGACATGATACACTGTCGAAGCCGGTATTACCGTCACCCTGTATCCTGAAAGCTGTGCACGCCAGCAAAGGTCGATTTCTTCCATGTGAGCGAAAAACCTGTCGTCCAATCCGCCCAATTTATGGAAGAGTTCCGAGCGTATCATCAGACATGCGCCGCTGACCCAGAATACGTTTTCAGGAGTATCATACTGTCCGCAGTCTTTTTCCAACCGTTTCAGCATGCGCCCTCTGCAATACGGATAACCGTATTTGTCGATATATCCTCCGGCGGCACCTGCATACTCGAACATGTCCCTGTCCGTGTACGAGCGGAGTTTCGGAGCGCAAATCCCGCATTCGGGATGCGAGTCCATCCACTCTTCGAGGGGCTCGAGCCAGTGTTCCGGAACTTCCACGTCCGAATTCATCAGCACGTAATAGTCTGACTTGATCTGCATCAGAGCCCTGTTGTAACCTCCGGTATAGCCCCTGTTTTTACTGAAAAACATGGCCCCGACATTCGGGAACTTTTCTTTCATCAGTTCTACCGAGCCGTCCGTGGAGGCATTGTCTGCCACTATTACTTCTGCTTCAGGACCTATGGAGCCGAGCAGCGGAGGCAGGAATTTTTCCAAAAATCCTTTCGTGTTCCAGTTCAGTATGACGATAGCGGTTTTCATTGCTTCGTTTGGCTTCGAAAACCGCAAAGTTAGAATCTGTTTTGAAATTTTTCAAGCAGGATTAACCCAAAAGGGTATTTTCTTATTCTTTCTTATTCCGGAACATAGATGATTTCGCCGTTTTCGAGTTCATAGGCGATGCCGACGCGTTTGCCGCGTTTCCCGGAGGCGGCATCGTCCTGATTTTCCGACGGTGTGTACCGGTTTATCTTTTCGCCTTCCTTCGTGATGATTTCCATGTTTTCCTTGCCCGGATTCTTTACTATCGTGAAGTCTTCCTGGCTGAACATTTCCGTCATGCTGTATCGTGTCACGAGGGCGACCATGAGGGCTACGGCGAAAACCATTGCCACATCGAAAAGATTCCCGACCACGCTCATCGGGTCCAGGTCCTCGTCCGTTCCTAAAAATTTTCTTCGTCTTGTTATCATTGTATCATTCTGTTTTCATGTTCTTTATTATGGCATTTTCGATGGGCAGATCCCTCGACTGCGCTCGGGATGACATCCTGCAAATCTATCATTGATGCCCAGTGGCGATAGAGAGCACTGTTGTGTATGACCTGCGTCAATGTTCGGTGGTGATAGAGAGCACTGTTGCCTCCGCGGAGCGGAGGTGTATTTCAGTGCTCGAGATCACCACCGAACATATCCGCCACAAATTCCAAATTCGTAACATCCTGCCTGTACCACCTGTTTTTCGCCTGCTGCGTCAAAAATCCTACTGCACTCGAAAACAGACCTACGACAGTGGTCGCGAATGCCACCTGCATGTTGTAAGCCATGGAAGAGATGTCTCCGGTAGACAGTCCTACCAATGCAGGGCCCATAGGAATCAGTGTTCCCATCAGACCGAGCATCGGACCGAGTTTGGTGAGAGTTTTCGAAACAGAAAGATCCTTGTCCGCTTCTATCTCGAAGTCGGCAAGCAGCCTGCTCAGATGAGCCGGACTGTCCTTGTGGGCTATCATTTCTCTCAGATACCGCACGGAAAGCGAATTGTTGTTTTTCGGGAGGATGCTTTCGAGTTCACCTGCGGTTTCGGGGGTCAGACCCTCGATTTTGAGCCTCAGGGTACGTCCGCTGCGCCGGATATTCATGTATTGGCCGAAAAAGCTGCCGACAAGGAGCAGGGAGCGTAAAAAAAGCAGGATGAGGATGACGATCACAGGGACGAGGAGTCCGTTTGAAATCCAGAAAAGGATGTCTGATATAAGATTCATGGGATTGATATTTATTTGGTTAATAATAATT
>CALUSD010000027.1 GCA_944323295.1 uncultured Bacteroidales bacterium
TTATTGTAAAAATTGGGGGGGGTAGAAAATATTCGCTAAATTTGAAAGACTAAAGCTCACAAATTGGGCAGTTAAAGAGTTCTGCTGTCTGATACAAGAGGATAAATTGAATTGATAGAACTCACCAGAATCTATTGAATTCATTATCAGGATTTGTGTATTCCACTTCTGTCAGAATCTTCTTTTTACAAGTGGAAGTCAGGAACGGGCTGTGTTCTATTAATGGTTTATACCCTTTTCCCAAATATATTCCATGATTTCTCGTTGACTCAATGGATTCTCCCGGGGCCCAGCGACCGAAATCGGATTCGGTATATTTAATTTCGAAATATATTTGTGTCTCATTTTCAGAATCAGAAATAAAGAAGTCAAATTGGCTTCTTTCTCCTCTTCCGGTGGAAGTTAACTCCTTGAACTGTTGTTGAGTCGTTTTGTCTTCATACTCAAAAAAACATTCGGCGTTTTCGGAGATTGTGATCCCGCACTTTTCTTTCATAAAGTCAACCAATTTCGATGATGCAAAACCATGCCAGCCGAGTGCACCGTCAGCGATTTCTTTTTTCATCAAATTCCTGAAGAAGTTGTAGCACATCACTTGGGATGAATTGAGATGACGAGCCCCTTTATGAACTTTGCCGATCAATTTCTCGAAATCATCCGGATGACAAAGAATATTATATTGTTTGATTATATTTAAATCACATTCGCCTTCGGTTTTATTTATTATGTAACCATGACGGGCAGGAATACCGTATTTATTACATTGAGTGTAACCATTTATTCTTTCTATTGAATCATTGACACTTTTCCTGCTCAAATAATTCTCAAGATTGCTTTCCCAATTCTTTTTAAATTCTATTCTGTTCATATAGCTTATATTTTGAAATGTTTACATAATTGGTCTTTCCGCTTTCTGAAAGGCCTCCGGTCCGATGGACATGGCCGAACAAATGATACCGTGGATGTGATTTCAGGACAAAGTTCAGTATTTCCGGACTGCCGAATCCGTCATCCAATATGCCGAATGGCGGATAGTGGGTTACAAGAATGTCAATATCCGTCGGGATATCCTCGTCTGCTATATGGCTGTTGCCCGAAATGGAACCTATCGTTATCCCGTCAAATTCGTCCACGGCGTCTTCCATCAGGACAATGCCATGCCGCTTGAATAAAGGCCGTATGTTGTCGGCCTGGCCGATCTCGAATGACAGTTCATGATTGCCGGGGACAAATATCTTGAGTAGACCCGGTTGTGCGGCATACCATTCTATGAAATCGTCATATTCATGGCCATGAAGATTGTCTTCGACGGCATCTCCGGCACAAATCACTATGTCAGAGTCGCCAGGTATTATGATTTGCCGGTGAGCACCATGAGTGTCAGCGAATGCAAATATCTTCTTTCCTTTATATGACAGGTTCATAACCGGATTCAGATTTTAATATGTTGCTGGTTCAGATTTCCTGGCCGTTATATCGCCGATTGAGAACATTTACTGTTTCCCCTATTTCTTTTCTCACGCGTTCCGGTTCAAGCACTTCAACGCTTGTCCCGAATGAGAGCACATCCTGCCTGAAGTCATAATCCGGAGTAAGGAAGTATTTGAAGACGGTATATTCCGGGGTTTCTTCTATGATTTCCTGAGAACAGTGCAGAGGCAGGGACTTGAAGTATTTTGCCTGCATGTCGGAAACTTTCAGGACGACAGTCTCCGCTTTCATGTCGGGATAAACCCGTGGACCGTATATGCCGGTAAAGTATTCACGGGCATTGAACTTCTCCGGAAGAGAAAAATCACTCTTGCCGATTTCCATATCCTGTACCCTGTCGAGGGCAAACATGTGAGGCCCCTCGTCATTGTCCTTATGTGCATACAGATACCATCTTCTTTTGTATTCACGGAGAAAATACGGTTCCAAAACCAATGTCTCGGGAGACTGTTTGCGAAAACTATGATAAGTGACATTTATCACTTTCCCGTCCCGTATTGCCTGAATGACAGTGGACAGGTATTTTTGGCTTGAAGGTACATTTTCGAAGATGATGCGGTCTTTAAGTCCGGCGCTCTCATTCAAAAGGCTGTTCAGGCTCAATGCTGAAAGCATCCAGTTTCTTATGTCGCTGCCTCCGATTTCATCTTCGTTCCTGATGTAATAGGTGTTATCGCGACGGTCGCACGCTATCTCTATGCCGAAAATGTCCTCGATTGATTTGATGTGGTTGGAGAATGTCCGCGGAGCCAGTTCCTTCTGTTCGTCGTTGACCGAACTGCGCAGCCAAAGACTCTGGAGTTCTCTGAGAGTGAGATGACCCCGGCTTTGGAGCGTTTCTATCAGCCAGATGTAGCTTTTGAAATAATTTTTTGCCATTGTTGTTTTAACTGTTATAGTACGAAGACCATGATACCGTCAAAGTTATAAAACTTCAGACAAAGATATGAAGTGCTTCGGCAAAATTGTGGCAGAACTCTCGACTTTTTTATGCCACCGTTGTAGAAATCCCGCGATTTATATGTAAGTTTGCCGGCAATGGAAGAATACATAGAAATATTCACGTTGGTGACGGGGCTGGTGTATCTGGTCCTGGAGATATTGCAGAAGAATGCCATGTGGGTGGTGGGAATCATTACCAGTGCGGCTGCCGTGTACATGTTTGCGGCGGAAGCCCTCTATGCTTCGATGGCATTGAACATATATTATGTCGTGATTTCTTTTGCGGGATTCGTGTCATGGCGCAGGGATGCCGCTATGCTGAAGTGCATTTCGGCTGACGGAAACAGTCCGGCTGACTATGCTGCGGCTCCGGGAAGTAATTCAGCGGATGCCGCAAGTCTTCATCTGAACAGAATGACAGGAAAGACATTGATATGGAGCGCTGCCATAACCATAGTCGGGACGGCGCTCCTGATACTTGTCCTGAAACTGACAGGGGACAGCAAGCCTTATCTCGATGCGCCCATAGCCGTGCTGAATGCTGTGGCGACATGGTGGCTCAGCCGCTCTTATTTCCAGCAATGGTATATTCTGATTTTCGTCAATATCCTTTCGTCCATCCTCTGTTTTTCCCAGGATTTGTACTGGATGACCGCCCAATACGTTTTTTATTCGGCTTCTTCGGTCTTCGGACTCTATCACTGGAAACGCGGCGGAGTGTATGTGAGCTGAGAACATCGCTTGTACCGAATGCCGGATTTTACAACCTGATTGCTTTTATTTTTGCGTATGTTTGTCGCGATAAACGTATTGCGCCAGCAATCAAATGCAAAAAACATGAGTAACGAGCATTCCGGCCATCACCATCATCACGCACCGGTTTCCATCAGCGGAATTTTCATTCTGTGCATAGCGTTGAATCTGCTGTTCGTGGCTATCGAAACGGCAGTCGGTTTCATGTCCAATTCCGTAGGGCTGCTGTCGGATGCAGGACACAATCTGAGCGATGTTTTCAGTCTGCTTATAGCTTTGCTTGCAATAAAGATGGCCTCTAAGAAGGCCAATATGAAATTCACTTACGGATATAAAAAGACTACTGTCCTCGCTTCCTTGCTTAATGCCGTGATCCTGCTTGTCGCGGTAGGGGCGATAATCGTCGAGAGTATTTCGAGGATAAATCATCCGCAGGCGGTGTCCGGCGCAGCCATTTCATGGACAGCAGGGGCCGGAATCATTATCAACGGCTTCACGGCATGGCTCCTTATGAGGGATCAGGACAAGGACCTGAATGTCAAGGGGGCTTTTCTGCATATGGCAATGGATACTTTGGTGTCGGCCGGGGTCGTGGTATCTGGAATCATGATAAATTTTACGGACATACTCTGGATCGACCCGGCCGTCAGCCTTGTCATAGCTGCCATCATTCTGGTTTCTACATTCAACATGCTCCGTGAAAGTCTGTATCTTTCCATTGATGCCGTGCCGGCATCAGCCGATATGGACAGAATCAGCGCCGGGCTGTCGGAAATGCAGGGGGTGGAGAGCTGGCATCATATCCATGTGTGGGCCATCAGCACTACTGAGAATGCCGCTACGGTGCACCTCGTTCTTTCCGACCTTTCCGATATGGAAAACATCAAGGCGCGTACAAGAGCCCTCTTCCACAGTGCTGGAGTAGATCATTGCACCATAGAGTGCGAATCAGCCGGCACACAATGCGCCTCTCTCCATTGTTCATAGAGTTATTACAAAAATTTTTGTAGATTCAACACCGAAGTGCAACAGTCAGTGGCCCGCGGGCCTTACAAAAATTTTGAAAAAAAATTGCGAAATGCTATCTTCGCAACGTGTATTGAACCAAAACCTTTAACTTTATGCCAACTGTCGTAAAGAAAGTGACGTCTCCCAAAGAGATGCGCACTTTTATAGATTTTGCATCAGAATACTACAAGGGACATCCGTGTTATGTGCCGAATTTGCGTTCTGACGATGTCGCCACATTCAATCCGGAGATAAACAAGGCTTTCGAGTTCTGCGAAGCCGAATATTTCCTTGCCTATAAGGATGGCCGGATAGCAGGTAGAGTGGCAGCTATCATCAACCCCAAAGCCAATGAAACCTGGAATGTCAGGCAGGTCCGCTTCGGCTGGATCGACTTTATTGATGATATTGAAGTCGCTTCGGCGCTTTTGGATGCGGTGTCGGAGTGGGGGAGAGAACGCGGGATGGAGCAGATAGCAGGACCGCTCGGTTTTACGGATTTCGATCCGGAAGGTATGCTTGTGGAAGGATTCGACAAGCTCGGGACCATGATTACCATCTACAATCATGAATATTATCCGGCCTTTATGGAGAAGTTGGGCTACGAAAAAGAAGTGGACTGGCTCGAGTATCTGATCAAACTTCCGGAGAGTCTTCCTGAAAGATATGAGAAGATGGCCCGGATCGTTCTTGAGAAAAACCGGTTGAAAGTCAGAAAACTGACGCGCTCGATCATTCGCAAGGAGCAGTATGGAAGGAAAATGTTCCATCTTATAAACGAGTCCTACAATCAGCTTTACGGCTATTCTTTACTGTCCGAGAAGCAGATAGACCAGTATGTGGCCCAATATCTGACATTCATAGACCTGAACATGGTTTCTTTCGTGGAAAACGAAGAGGGCGAGCTGGTCGCATGCGGAATCACCATTCCGTCATTGGCCAAGGCGCTGAGGAAAGCCAAAGGCCGGCTGTTTCCTTTCGGATGGATACATTTGCTGAATACTCTGTATGTAAACAAGCCGGATATCGTAGACCTTTTGCTCGTCGCAGTAAAACCGGAATACAGAAACAAGGGCCTTCACTCGATTCTGTTTGCCGATCTGATTCCGTCGCTTATCAAGATGGGATTCAAGTATGCCGAGAGCAATCCCGAACTGGAAACGAACACGAAAGTCCAGGCATTGTGGAGTTCTTTCGAGAATACCGTCCACAAGCGTCGCCGGGTATACCGGAAAGAGCTTCGATAACGTGAATCCGATGCAGTGGCGGATAATTCTCAACGACCTTCGTAATCCCGTTTGTACAGCCCGTCGATGATGCCGTCGGCAAGTCCTATGACAGGTACGTAGATGTATGTGGCGTCAGTGATGCCTGCTATGGTAAGGAAGATTTTCGCTGCCGGGACGATGACATCGGCACGGTCCGGTTTCAGTGCATATTCTTCCATGCGCTCTTCCACCGTCATGGCATTGAGCCTGTCGTACAGCTCCTGTAGTGACGACACTGTCATCCTCGAATACCGGCTGTCTTTTCCGCGCACCAATTTTATGAGTTTGTTGATATTTCCTCCGGAGCCGATGAGGTTTATGCCCGGATAGGAGAGGGCGAGATCTCCCATGTCCTTGCGCAGTCTGTGCCACTCGTTTTCCGCGACGGCTTCATTCAGAATACGGACGGTACCGATATTGTACGACCTCGAACATACCAACTCTCCGTCGGCAAGGAGATTGATTTCGGTACTTCCTCCACCCACGTCCACATACATGAAATTGCCCTTGCGGCCTTTCATGTATTCTATATGGTTGTTGTAAATCATTTTAGCCTCTTCCTGGCCGTCGATGATTTCTATTTTTATCCCTGTCTTTTTCTCAATGGCCCTGATGATTTCCGGCCCGTTCGATGCGTCCCTCATTGCGGAAGTCGCACAGGCGCGGTATGAGGAAACATTGTAGATTTTCATCAGATTCTTGTATGCCTTCATCAACCGGACCATGTTCTTTTCCTTGATTTCAGAGATTTTCCCTGATGCGAAAACATCGAATCCGAGCCTTAACGGCACGCGCAGAAGAAGAACTTTGCTGAAAAGAGGCTCTTCTTCGCTTTCGAGCTGTTTTATAAGAAGTCTTACGGCATTGGAGCCGATATCTATTGCTGCGTATGTGACCGCATTCCCGTTGAAATTGTTCAGTTCTTCTTCCATAAGTTTTATTCCGCGCCGCTGTTGTTCATATAATATTCATAGAGTTCTTCCTGCGAGCTTTTCCCGAGAGGAGCATCGCATGTCCACGGGCTGTTTTCACCTGAGCCGTCGACTGTCCGCCCCTGTTTCGTGTCCCTCAGGCCGTACTCCACGATTCTTTTCATCTCGAGTTTCAAGGTCGGATCGTATACTGGTGTCACTACTTCAATCCTGTTGTCGAGGT